>NZ_JBFAZW010000064.1:0-66191 GCF_040682015.1 Dactylosporangium sp. NPDC051485 | reverse complement strand
GCCGGCCCACCCCGTTCCCGGCCGCGGGGACTACGGCGTCCGCGCCGTTCGGGCCTTCGGGCTTATCCACCCCGGCGGCCCGGCCCCCGCGGACCAGCACCCGCTCGACCGGCACCCCGAACCGCGTCCGGGCGCCGAGCCCGCGCGCGGCGTCGATGAGCGCGCCGGTGACCGCGACCGGGTCGACCGATCCGTCGCCGGGGCGGTGCAGCGCGCCGGGGGAGGGGTCGCGCAGGTTCGGCTCCAGGGCCGCCACCCGGTCGGCGGCGAGCAGCTGCGCGCCCGGCACCGGCCCGTCGGGCGCCGGCCAGGTCAGCGAGCCGGTCCACCGGATCTCGACCCCCGGCACCTCCGCCTCGAGCCGCCGCCAGTGCGGCAGGACCTCGTCGCGCAGCGCGGCCGCGCCGCCCGGGAACTTGCCGGAGGTGCCGATCCACCCGAACGAGGCGCCGGTGGCCCCGGCCGCCGGGCCGACCGCGTCGACGAGCGTCACCTCCGCGCCGCGCCGGGCGGCCGCGTACGCGATCGCCGCTCCTACGATGCCCGCGCCGACCACCACGACCCGCATCGACAGAGCCTACCGTGGGTACGTCGATCGGGCACAGATCGTGCTCAGTACATGAGCTCCCGCAGGCGGCCCAGGTCGATGGCGTCGCCGCCGGCCGGCTGCGGGTTGCGCTGGGCCTCGGCCAGGTGCGCGGCCGCGAGGCGGTGCACCGCGTCGGGCTCGCCCGCCTCGATGTGGGCCAGGATCCGGCCGTGGATCTCGCCCGAGGCCTTGCGTTTGCCCAGCGGCACCGAATGCGGCTCGGTCCGGTTGGCCCAGTCCTCCTCGTGGCTGGACCAGACCGCCTCCAGCGCGCCGGCGAGCGCGATGAGCGGCCGGTTGCCGCACAGGCTCACCAGCGCCTCGTGGAAGCGCCGCGACACGGCCACCGCGGCCGGGAGGTCGTCGATGCTGGCCAGGTACTCCTCGTGCAGCTCGCGCAGCCGCGGGACGACCACCCGGCGCCGGTCCTGGCGGGTGGCGCACAGCGCGGCGCAGGCCGGCTCCACGTGCCGCAGGGCGGCCGCGACGTCGCCGATGCCGGCCTGCTGGGCGGCGAGGACGAGCCCCAGGTTGTACCCCAGGTTGGCCGGGGACGGCCGGTGCACCACGGCACCGCCCAGCCGTCCCCGGCGTACCGTCACCAGACCCTCGGCCTCCAGGATGCGCATCGCCTCGCGCAGCGTCGGCAGGCTGACCGGATAGCGGCGGTTCAGCTCCTCCGCCTTCGGCAGCGGGTCGCCGTCGGCCAGCTCGCCGCCGATGATCTGCGCTCGGATGTGGTCGGCCACCTGCTCGGCGAGCCGATGGACGCGCACCTGGGGCTCCACGGTCGGTCAGCCTAGTAGGCGTCGGGGTCCTGCTGGACGGCGGCGGGCACCGGATGGCGGTACAGCCGCGACGCGTTCTCCCACGTCATCTTGCGCACGTCCGCGGCCGGGAGCCCGCCGATCTCCTCCTCGATGGTCCGCTGGGTGTGCGGCCAGGTCGAGTCGCAGTGCGGGTAGTCCTGCTCCAGCATGATGTGGTCGACGCCGATCACGTCGCGCAGGGCGAACGACGAGGGGTCCTCGACCGCGCAGAAGTAGAAGTTGCGCAGCAGCACCTCGGCGGGGGTCAGGTCGATGCCCTTCCACGTGCCGTACATCTCGTGGTAGCTCAGCATGTGGTTGAGCCGGTCGACCAGCCCGGGCACCCAGCCGATCCCGCCCTCCGACAGCACGATCTTGATGTCGGGGAACCGGACCGGGATCCGCGAGTAGAGCCAGTCCACGGCCGAGAACATCGAGTACCCGAAGAAGAGCACGCCGACGACGTCCGGCGGGGCGTCGGGGGCGGTCGACGGGGAGGTGCCCGACGATCCGATGTGGAGGTTCACCACGGTGCCGGTCTCGGCGCAGGCCCGCATGATGGGGTCCCAGTGCCCGGTGTGCAACGACGGCAGGCCCAGCATGTGCGGCGCCTCGCTGAAGGTCACCGCCTTGAAGCCGCGCTCGGCGTTGCGGTAGATCTCCTGGGCGCCCACCTCGGGGTCGAGGAAGTACGGCAGCTGGCAGGGGATCATCCGGTCGGGGTAGGCGCCGGACCACGCCTCGAGGTTCCAGTCGTTCCAGGCCCGGGTGGCGGCCAGGGCCAGCTCCTGGTCCTTCGTGGACAGCTGGATGCGCTGCCCGGCGAAGCCCGGCAGGAACGACGGGAAGCACAGCGAGGCGTACACCCCGCTCAGGTCCATGTCCTTGATGCGCTCGTGGATGTCCCACGAGCCGCGGCGCATGTCGTCGAAGCGGCTGGGCTCGAAGCTGTACTCGTCGACGGGCCGGCCGACGACGGCGTTGAAGCCCACGTTGGGGAACTCGTTGCCGTCGTACACCCAGATGTGGCTGCCGTCCTTCTCGATGACGTGCGGGGCCTGCTCGGCGTACTTGGCCGGCATCCGCCCCTCGAAGGCGTCCGGCGGCTCGACGATGTGGTCGTCGACGGAGATGAACGTGTACTTGCGCTCCTGCCGCGGCGGCTCGGGCAGGAAGGTGACCTTGTCGCGGCTGGCGGTGGTGAATCCGGTGCTGTGCAACAGTTCGTCGATGTTCGCCATGTCGGGGCTCCTTACTCGAGTACGTCGGGTTCGTCGCGCAGCAGCCGGCGGACCGCGCCGGCCCAGAACACGTCGGTGCCGCGCTCCAGCAGCGAGCGCTTCATGCCGTGGCGCAGCCCGGGCGCGATGGCGAGCGGGTCGCGGCCCAGCAGCATGACGTCGTAGGCGAGGCGGCAGGCCCGGTCGATGCTCGCCGAGCGGTACGTCGCCTCCTGGATCGTCGGCGCGGTGACGATGATCCCGTGGCTGGCCAGGATCACCACCGACTTGTCGCCGATGCGCCCGGCCAGGTCCGCGCCCAGCTCCGCGTCGTCGACCTCGCCGGTGTACTCGTGCACGAAGGCCAGGTCCCCGTCGAACATCGAACCGGTCTGGTGCACGATCTCGGGCAGCACGCCGACCGCCGCGAGCACCGTCACGTAGTACGGGTGGTTGTGCACCACGACCCGCGCGTCGGGCCGCCGCCGGTGCAGTTCGGTGTGGATGTGGAAGGCCGGCGTGACGTCCCAGCGCCCGGAGACCGGCCGCCCGTCGCGGTCGACCACGCAGAGGTCGGAGGCGGACACCTCGTCCCACCACAGCCCCCACGGGTTGATGTACATGTCCCCGTCGTCGTTGCAGACCATCGTGATGTGCCCGGCGATGTTCTCGCTGAACCCGTCACGGGCCAGGATGCGAAACGCACAGGCCAACGCCTGCGCGTCGCTGAGCTCGACTCCGATCGGCGGCGTGACCCGCGGCGCCCAGACCGCCGTGCCGCCCTGCTTTACCGGCATCGCTCCTCCTCTGCCGTCGGCTCAAATCTTGTAAAAGATTTAGCAACTTATGCGGCGCCAGGCAAGCAATCGCTTGGTTGGATTTTGCATCAAACTGCTTTGATGCGCTCGCTTGGCGGAGAGCCGATCGACCGGTACGTCCGGGTTCCGTCCTCACCGAGGCATTGGAGGGGTTCGCCGTGCCGCGCCCTGGCCGCGGGCGCGGAGCATCGCCGGCTCGACTTCAGTGGGTCGCGGCCATGGTCGCCGGGTTGACCTCAGTGGGTCGCGCCCGCGGTCGCCGGGTTGACTTCAGTGGGTCGCGCCCGCGGTCGCCGGGTTGACTTCAGTGGGTCGCGCCCGCGGTCGCCGGGTTGACTTCAGTGGGTCGCGGCCGCGGTCGCCGGCTCGGCGAGGAGCTCGGCGGGGAGCCGGTGCGGGCGCACGACCAGCCACAGCGTCAGGGCGGCCGCGGCCATCCCGCCGAAGACCACGATCGCCATCGCGAGGGCGTCCACCCCCAGCATCCCGACCAGCGGCGCCGCCAGCGCGCCCGCGCCGAACTGGACCGCGCCGAGCAGGGCGGCGGCGGTGCCGGCCGCCTCGCCGTGGCGGGACAGGGCGATCGCCGGGGCGTTGGGCATGGCCAGGCCGACCATGGCCAGCACCGTCCACAGCGGGATCAGCACGCCCGGCAGGCCGCCCGTGCGGGTCGCGGCCAGCAGCACGAACACCGCGCCGGCGGCCGCCCCGGTGACCAGCGCGCCGAGGAGGATGCGCTGCGGCGTCCAGCGGCGCAGCAGGCGCACGTTGAGCTGGGTGGCGGCGATCAGGCCGACGGCGCCGCCGGCGAAGACGTACGCGAACTGCTGCTGGGAGAGGCCGAAGCCGTCCTGGAAGACGAAGCTGGAGCCGCTCACGTAGGCGATCAGCGCGGCCATCGACAGGCCGGCGACGAGGATCAGGCCGACGTACACCCGGTCGGCGAACAGGCGGCCGTAGTCGCGGGCGGTGCCGGCCACGCCCCCGGCGCGGCGGCGGGCCGGGGGCAGGGTCTCGGGCAGCGCCACCGCGGTGGCGACCAGGATGGCCAGGCCCGCGGCGGCGAGCACCACGAAGACGCCCCGCCACTGGGTCAGGCGCAGCACCAGGCCGCCGATGGTCGGGGCCAGGATCGGGGCCACGCCGACGACGAGCATGAGCCGGGAGAGGATGCGGGCCGCGGCCTGGCCGGTCCAGAGGTCGCGCACCACGGCCATGGCCACCACCGACGCGGCGGCCGCGCCGAGGCCCTGCATGACGCGCAGGGTCCCGAGGACGGCCAGGCTCGGGGCGAACACGCACAGCACCGACGCCAGCACGTGCACGCCGATGCCGGCCAGCAGGGGCAGCCGGCGGCCCAGGGCGTCGGCCAGCGGGCCGACGATCAGCTGGCCGACGGCGAGGCCGGCCAGGGTGCCGGTCAGCGTCAGCTGTACCGCGGCCGCCGAGGCGTGCAGATCGTCGGTGATGGTCGGCAGGGACGGGAGGTACATGTCGATGGTGAGCGGCCCGAGCGCGGTGAGGAAACCGAGCAGGAGCACCAGACCGAAACGGCGCACGACCAACGTCAAGGCGGCCCGGCGCCAGAATGTTCCGGGCCGGGCCGATTCGGTAATGCTGGTCACTGCCGCGTGGGGACGGCCCATCGCTGCACATGGAAAGCTGTCCGGGTCGCGCAGGTTGCGTGACGCAGGGAAATCAGCTGGAGGTGCGGTGGGGGCCAATCTCGATGAACGCGGCCGGCCGTGGACAATTTCAGGCGGCGGACCAATCATCGTGGTCCCGGCAGAGATTGCCGGGCATTGGCGGGGGACGTTGCCTCCCGTGGGTGCTGAGGTTCCTGACGGGTGGACCTGGGGCGATGCGAACGGCCCGGAGTGTGACTACGACCGGGCCTGCGATCCGCCGGTGTTCGAGGGAACGCCGTACGGTGGCTTCGGGTGGGTCGAGGTCCAGGGTCGGCCGGTCCTGGTCCTGGACGGTGAGATCCACACGTGGTTCGAGGCGGACAGCGAGGGCGGGGTACTCGTGCGCTCGTCGATCAGTGAGGCCGATGACGACCCTGAGAAGGTTCCCGCAGCGAGCTGGCGTTCGGTCGGGGTGGACGTCATCTCGCTGACCGACGGTCGCCTGTACATGTTCGATGCCGCTGCGGAAGGGGCCGCGGATCCGGCGCAGATTCCGGCGAATGACGGGGTAGGCGTCATCACGCTCGGGGCCGGGCGCTGGCAGGTGGCTTTTGCCACCACCGCGGACGAGACGGATTTCATCCGCTTCCGTCCCGCCCTGAGGTGAGCAACGGCCGAGGTGGGGCCGCCGGGCCGAAGGAACATGTGCCGGTGTGAGGGTTCGCGTCCGGGGCGGGGTGGGTTAAGGTTTGCGCGTGTTCTCGCGCATGACCGCTTGGTGGCCCGCCTCGTAGGCGGCCCCTTCCTCGTCATGCCGACGGCCGCCTCCGGGCGGTCGTCCTGTCCTTCCCGGGGGCCTCGACTCCGGAGGGAATCCCCATGCTCGCCACCATCGAATCCTGGCCCGCGCTGCTCGCCCGGCTGCTGGCCGGCCGTGACCTGACCGAGGGCGAGGCGGCCTGGCTCATGGACGAGGTGATCCGCGGCGATGCCTCGCCGGTGCGGCTGGCCGCGATGCTGGTCGCGTTGCGGGCCAAGGGGGAGACCGCGGCCGAGCTCGGCGGGTTCGTCGCCGCGCTGCTGCGGGCGGCCACGCCGGTGCCGGTGCCCGGGCCGACGCTCGACCTGGCGGGCACCGGGGGCGACGGCACCAACGCGGTCAACCTCTCCACCATGGCGGCCATCGTCGCCGCGGCGGCCGGGGCCCGGGTGGTCAAGCACGGCGGGCGGGCGGCGTCGGCGACGAGCGCGGGGTCCGCGGACGTGGTGGAGCGTCTCGGCGTACCGCTGGATCTCACCCCGAGCGCCCACGCCGCCGTCGCCGTGGCGGCCGGGATCACGTTCGTGTTCGCCGCGCACGCGCACCCGGGGATGCGCCACGCCTCGCCGGTGCGGCGGGAGCTGGGGGTGCCGACCGTGTTCAACCTGCTCGGGCCGCTCATCAATCCGGCCGGTCCGACCCATCGGCTGGTCGGGGTGGCCGACGGGGGCAAGGTGCCGCTCGTCGCCGAGGTGCTGCGGGCGCGCGGGGCGAGCGGGCTGGTGGTGCGCGGGGACGACGGGCTGGACAAGCTCAGCACGGCCACGACCTCGCAGGTGTGGGAGGTCCGGGAGGGGACGATCGCCCGCACGGTCCTCGACCCGGCCGCGCTCGGCATCCCGGCGCCGGCGCCCGGTGCCCTGCGCGGGGGCGACGCGGCGGCCAACGCGCGGGTGGTGCACGAGGTGCTGGCCGGGCGGCCGGGCGCGGTCCGCGATGCGGTGCTGCTCAACGCCGCCGCCGGCCTGGTCGCCGCCGACCCGGGCGACGACGGGCCGTTCGTCGACCGCCTGAAGACCCGGTACGCGCGATGCGCCGAGGCGATCGACTCCGGCGCCGCCGCGGCCACCCTGACCCACTGGGCGAAGTCCGCGAGAGCCCGAGCCTGATTGGCGAAACGAGGGAAGCGAGGGCCCGGGCCTCACGAAACAAGGAGCCGTGAGGGCCCGGGCTTCACGAAAACGAGGGGCGGGCGGGGCACCGGCCCCGGCCGCCTGATCTCAGGAAACGGTGTAGGGGATGGTGAGGGTCGACTGGCTGCCGTTGGCCGCCGACGCGTCGATGCGGACCGTCGTCGGGGCGTTGCCGATGGCGTTCCAGACCTCGACGCGCACGCAGCCGTGGTTCATCGCGGCCAGGGTGCCCGTCGCCGACGCCAGGCCGGCCGCCTGGGTGTACGCCTCGGTGCCCACGACCGGGTCGGTGGCGAAGTACCGGTACGTCTCCACCCGCCCGTAGCTGCCGCCGCCGGTGAAGTCGTACGACACCCGGGCCTGGACCCCCTGCCCGACCGCCGTCGCGGCGTCGACCTGCAACGAGAACGCGGTCTGGCCGCCGTTCAGGCTGCCGGTGATGCCGCAGGCCTGGTAGGTGACCGGGTTGTGCGGGGTGCCGTCCCAGTTGCCGTTGGCGGCGCTGACGTTCTGCGTCGTGGCGCCGCTGCCGGCCACAGTGGACAGTGCCGGGCCACTGCGGAGGTAGAAGAGGTTGGACCCGGCCGGCGGCGGGGAGGAGGGCGGCGGGGAGGACGGGGGCTGGGACGACGGGGGCTGGGACGACGGCGGTTGCGACGACGGCGGTTGCGACGACGGCGGCGTGCTCGTGCCGTTGCCGCCCACCCACGTGTACGCCCCGGTGGTCGCCGTCTTGCCGGCCGGCACGTTCAGCGTGCGGCCGTCCGAGAACGTGACGGTGATCGGCGCGGTGCCGAGGTTGGTCGCCGCGTAGGTGCGCGCGCCGTTCTTGGCGAATACGGCGTACAGCGGCGTGTTCGCGGTGACGCCGGTGTCCACCGGCCCGAGCGCGGCCAGGTTGCGGATCCAGTGGAAGGTGTGCGCCTTGCTCTCGCCCTCCTCCGGGGTGTACCCCGGGTTGGCCCGGAAGTTGGCGAGGGCCTGGTCACCGTTGCCCAGGGCGAGGAACGACCACAGCACGTCCTGCCATACCGTCGGCTGCCCGCCGTTGTTGGTCACCATCTCGTTCCAGTTCGTGGTGACGTACGACGGCCGGTAACCCAGGTAGAACGAGCCCCCGGTGACGGGCAGCATGTTGATGCCCTGGATCATCTCGGGCTCACCGCTGAACCAGGTCGCGTAGGCGCCCCCGTCGCCCCAGACCATGCCCACGGTGCTGTGCCCGAACGCGGCCGGGAAGTTCTGGTCGGACGAGTCCAGCCAGTACTCCTGGATCGCCTGCGCCTGCGTGGTGTAGAGGAACAGCCCGGCGTCGCGCAGCGTGGTGTTGCCGGTGGCGATGCCCCACTGGATCATGGCGTTGGCGAAGTTCATGCCCTCCGACGAGGACTCCTGGTTGTTGCCGGCGAAGAAGTTGCCGTGCCCGGAGGCCCAGTCGTGCCCGGCGTAGATGTCGAAGTCGCGCAGGAACGGGAACATGGTGTCGTTGCGGTCGGGGTTGTCGGCGTCGCGGATCAGCAGGTTCACCATCCCGCCGTACGCGCCCGGGGCGGCCCACGCCGGGTCGAACTTGGCCAGGGTCGCGGCCGCGGCGATGTAGTAGCCGTAGTGGAAGTGGTGGTCGTTGAGCTCGGCGTCCGAGCCGTAGGAGGCGGGGTAGCCGATGAGCGTGCCCCAGTTCTGGTCGTAGGCGAAGAGCCGGCCCGTCTCGCCGGAGCTCGCCGTGAACCAGTCGGTCAGGCGGGTGCGGATCGCGGCCAGCAGGCTGTCGCGCTGGGCGGTGCGGCCGAGCTGGTCGGCGAGCTCCGCGGCGCGGGCGGCCCGGCCCAGGCCCTTGCCGGTCCAGTAGGTGTCGTTGCCGAACGCGGCCAGGGGGTCACCGGTGGCGACCTGGTCCAGATAGCCGCCGACGGTGGTCAGGTCGGCGCCGGAGGAGTCGGCCACGGCGGGGATCTCGGGCAGTACACCCTGGAACTTCGTGGCCGTCGTGAACGCCGCGGCGCCGGCCAGCACCTTCATGGTGCCGCGCGGGGACACGTAGGTCTGCGCGATCGGGCTGCCGCCGGTGAGGTACTTCCACTGGTGCGGGTACAGCGCGAGCACGGTCCCGGAGCCGGTGCCCTCACGGGCCGTGGTGGTGAACGAGTACGTGGCGTTCACCGTGCTCGCCGCCTGGTTGAAGCTCCAGGAGATGCGGGTCCCGGTGACGTGGTTGTGCGCGTACTGCCCGTAGGTGTTCGCCAGCGTGGTGCGGTCGGCGGCGGGCGTGGACGGGGTGGTCGGCAGCAGCGCCACCGAGTAGTAGTCCTTGCCGGCCAGGGTGGACGTGATGGCGGTGCCGGCGACGGTCCACGTGGCGCCGGTGGGCGCGTAGGCGACGTAGTCGTGGCCGCGGACGGTGAACCCGACCCGGTTGCCGCTGTTGGTCCAGACCGTGGGCGCCCCGCCGAAACTCAGCTGGGCGTTGCCGCCGCTCGTGCGGGCGTAGACGAAGGGCAGGCCGTGGCCGATGGTGGCGCGCAGGGTGCGGGCGCCGTCGGACCACGACGGCGTGACGGTCCAGTCCGTCCAGCCGTCCACCAGGGTGTTCGGCGCGTTGAGGCCGGTCACGCCGAGGGTGAACTCGGTCGTGTACGGGTAGTGGTACTCGCCGGGGCCGGTGGCCGTGCCGGAGATGGCGGCGTCGGTGGTGTACGAGACGCCGAGGCCGCCCGCGGACGGCTGGAACGCCATCGGGTGCGCCTGCAGCGGCGAGGAGAACGCGCAGTCGGTCCGCTTGAACAGCAGCGACGACCACCAGTCGTTGGTCGGCACCGGGCCGGCCGGGGCGTTGGCGGTGAGGTACTGGCGCGGGTTGGTGGCGATGCTGCCGCAGCCGGTCGGACCGGTGGTGCCGGCCGGGCGGGTCGTGGCGTAACTGCCGGAGCCGATGGTGGCGGCCTCGGCGCTCGGCAGTGTCATGACGGTCAGCACCGCGGCGGCCGCGGCGACGACGAGGGCGGCGGCCGCGGCGGGCCGGCCTCGGGCAAGGCGCATCAGGACTCCCTGTGTAGTGGCGGGCTTGCGGGGGGTCCCTGGGAATGATGGGCGATCGTCGCGATCAATGTCAATGCCGCGACGCGGGAGAGCGCTTTCTGGTAACGTTGCTGAGCTGTGTATTTGCGATGAGAGCGCTCTCGGCCGGCAGGTCAGGGTGCCGGTGACGTCCTGGCTTGGGCCTGGAAAGCCGACACCGGGGCCGCCGTCGCGCCCCGAGAGGGCGAGCGGCGCGGCCCCGGTGCGGGGGAGCGGTCTCAGCCCGCGGCGGAGCGGAAGACCGGGTACATGCCGCCGGACTGCCCGGCCGCGGTCGGGTGGTAGGAGACGGAGAGGTTGAGGTAGTTCAGCGCGTGCAGCCACTTGTCGCCGTAGCTGCACAGCTGGTGGCCGACGAACTGCGAGCGCACGTCGGCGAACTTCGCGCCGGCCGCGGCGGCGGCCGTCTTGGTGACGTCGTCGAGGAGGTTGATGCCCTCGTCGATCTTCGCGCGGGAGTTGGCGCTCAGCCCGACGCAGACCGTGCCGAGCTGGTAGAAGACCGGGTAGCCGACGACCACGATGCGGGCCGAGGGGGCGTGGGAGCGGATGCCCTTGTAGACGCCCGCGAGCCTGGCCGGCAGTTCGTTGCGGACCTTCGTCTCGGCGGCGGCGACGGCGGCGATGCAGTCGGACTCGCCGGAGAGCACGCAGGTGGACATGATGCTGGAGAAGCCGATGTCGTTGCCGCCCACGGTGACGCTCACCAGCGTGGTGCTGGTGGACAGGGCGGACAGCTGGCCGTTCACGACGTCGGCGGTGGTGGCGCCGGAGCAGGCCACCGAGCGGTACGCGGCAGGGTGGACGTTCGCGTTGTACAGGGCGGAATAGGCGTTGGTGCTGCGCTGGCAGGAGCCGCCCTCCGAGGTGTAGCTGTCGGCGCCGACGCCGGAGGCGTAGGAGTCGCCGAGGGCTACGTACCGGTCGGAGGCCGCGGCCGCGGCGGGGGAAGAGGCGAGGAGCGTGGCGCCGATGGCGGCGGCCACGCCCAGGGCGAGGGTGACGAGACGGGTTCTCCGCACGTTGCACTCCAGTGGTGCCGGGGGCATGTGCGGAGATTGATATCAAACGATGGTTAAGGAGTAAACCCTTCCGGTTGAACGAACGGGTGCGGCGGGATCAGCGCCCGACGTACGCCGCCAGGTGCTCGCCGGTGATGGTCGAGCGGCCCGCGACGAGTTCGGCGGGCGTGCCCTCGAAGACGACCCGCCCGCCGTCGTGGCCGGCGCCGGGGCCGAGGTCGATGATCCAGTCGGCGTGCGCCATGACGGCCTGGTGGTGCTCGATGACGATGACCGACTTGCCGCCGTCGACGAGCCGGTCGAGCAGGCCGAGCAACTGCTCGACGTCGGCCAGGTGCAGCCCGGCGGTCGGCTCGTCGAGCACGTAGATGCCGCCCTTGTCGGCCAGGTGCACGGCGAGCTTGAGCCGCTGCCGCTCGCCGCCGGACAGCGTGGTCAGCGGCTGGCCCAGGCTCAGGTAGCCCAGCCCGACGTCGGCCAGCCGGTCCAGGACGGCCGAGGCGGCCGGGGTGCGGGCCTCGCCCTCGGCGAAGAACCCGGCGGCCTCCGTGACTGACATCGCGAGCACCTCGCTGATGTCCCGCCCGCCGAGGCGGTACTCCAGCACCGAGGCGTCGAAGCGGCGCCCCTCGCAGTCCTCGCACACGGTCGCCACCCCGGCCATCACGGCCAGGTCGGTGTAGATGACCCCGGCGCCGTTGCAGGTCGGGCAGGCGCCCTCCGAGTTGGCGCTGAACAGTGCCGGCTTGACGCCGTTGGCCTTGGCGAACGCCTTGCGGATCGGCTCCAGCAGGCCGGTGTAGGTGGCCGGGTTGCTGCGCCGGGAGCCGCGGATCTGGCTCTGGTCGACGGCCACCACGCCGTCGTGGCCGGCCACCGAGCCGTGGATGAGCGAGCTCTTGCCCGAGCCGGCCACACCGGTCACCGCGACCAGCACGCCGAGCGGGATGTCGACGTCGACGTCGCGCAGGTTGTGCGCCGCGGCGCCGCGCACCTCGAGCCGACCGGTCGGCTTGCGCACGCCCGCCTTCAATGCGGCCCGGTCGTCGAGGTGCCGGCCGGTGATCGTGTCGCTGGAGCGCAGCCCGTCGAAGCTGCCCTCGAAGCACACCGTGCCGCCGGCCGTGCCCGCGCCCGGGCCGAGGTCGATGACGTGGTCGGCGATCGCGATGGTCTCCGGCTTGTGCTCCACCACGAGCACCGTGTTGCCCTTGTCCCGCAGCCGCAGCAGCAGGCCATTCATCCGCTGGATGTCGTGCGGGTGCAGGCCGGTGGTGGGCTCGTCGAAGACGTACGTCACGTCGGTGAGCGACGAGCCGAGGTGCCGGATCATCTTGACCCGCTGGGCCTCGCCGCCGGACAGGGTGCCCGACGGCCGCTCGAGGGCGAGGTACCCCAGCCCGATCTCGTCGAAGGACTCCAGCGTGTGGGCGAGCGCGTCCAGCAGCGGACCCACCGACGGCTCCCGCAGCCCGCGGACCCAGGCCGCGAGGTCGCTGATCTGCATCGCGCACGCGTCGGCGATGCTGATTCCCTCGATCGTGCAGGAGCGGGCCGCCTCGGCCAGCCGGCTGCCCTCGCACTCGGGGCAGATGGTGAACGTGACCGCCCGGTCGACGAACGCCCGGATGTGCGGCTGCAGCGCGTCGCGGTCCTTCGACAGGAACGACTTCTGGATCTTGGGTACGAGCCCCTCGTAGGTGAGGTTGACGTTCTCGATCTTCACCTTGATCGGTTCGCGGTACAGGAAATCCTGCATTTCCTTCTTGGTGTACTTGCGGATCGGCTTGTCCGGGTCGAGGAACCCGGACTTGGCGAAGACCCCCACCGTCCACCAGCTGTCGACCTTGTAGCCCGGAATGGTGATGGCGCCCTCGTTGAGGGACTTGGCGTCGTCGAAGAGCTGCGTGAGGTCGATGTCGTTGACCTTGCCCAGCCCCTCGCAGCGCGGGCACATGCCGCCGACGCGGTTGAAGGTCTTGCGGACCGTGGTCTTGCTGCCGCGCTCGACCGTGATCGCGCCGGCCGCCGAGACCGACGGCACGTTGAACGAGAACGCGTTCGGCCCGCCGATATGCGGCTTGCCCAGCCGGCTGAAGAGGATGCGCAGCATGGCGTTGGCGTCGGTGGCGGTGCCGACGGTGGATCGGGTGTCGGCCCCCATCCGGGCCTGGTCCACGATGATCGCGGTGGTCAGCCCGTCGAGCACGTCGACCTCGGGGCGGGCCAGCGTCGGCATGAAGCCCTGCACGAAGGCGCTGTACGTCTCGTTGATCATCCGCTGCGACTCGGCCGCGATGGTGCTGAACACCAGGGAGCTCTTGCCGGAGCCGGAGACGCCGGTGAAGACCGTCAGGCGCCGCTTCGGGATCTCGACGCTGACGTCCTTGAGGTTGTTCTCGCGGGCGCCGTGCACGCGGATCAGGTCATGGCTGTCGGCTACGTGCCCGGCGGCCTCGCTCATCGTGTCCTCCATTGGATACGCCCGTTCCCGCGCCACCCTATCGGCGCGGGAACGGCGCGGTCGGCGTTACTTGTCCTCGAGCAGGCCCAGCACGTTGCCGTCGGCGTCGGTCACGGTGGCCACGCGGCGGCCGTGACCGACCTCCTTGGGGGCCTCCTTGACCGCGCCGCCGGCCCCGGTGACCTCGGCGATCTTGCCCTCGATGTCGGTGACGTGCCAGTACGCGACCGGCCCGCCCTGGCCGCCGCCGGGCACGAGGCCGATGTGCTGCCCGGCGACGTCGTAGCCGACGTAGTACTCGCTGTCGGCGGTCGGCTCGGCGCCGAGCAGGGCGGTGTACACGGCCTTGGCCTTGGCCAGGTCGGAGACGGGGTGCAGGATGGTCTTCACGCCCAGGACGTCGGACATAGCTCCTCCTCAGGTGATTGTCACGCTCGGTGATGTCCACGCTAGTTGCGCCCGGGCGGGCGCGCTTCTCGAATCCTGCGCGGAGTAAGCTCGGTCCCCGATGACCACCGTGCAGCGTGACTGGCCCGGCCTCGTGCGCCGGCTCATCGACCGCACCGAGCTGCAGCTGCTCGACGTGCTCGACGGACTGCCGCCGACCTGGCTGGACGAGCCGGTCGAGCCCGGCACCAACACCATCGGGTGGCTGCTGTGGCACCTCACACGCAGTCACGACCGCAACGTGAGCGAGCTGCACGGGCGCCCGCAGCTGTGGGTGGACGCCGGGTGGCACGCGACGTGGGGGATGGCCGCCGACCCGGACGAGACCGGCTACCGGCACGGCCCCGCGCAGCTGGCCGCGTTCCGCTCGCCCGGCATCGACGCCGTCGCCGGCTATCACGACGCGGTCGTCACGATGATCCGGGGGTACCTCGGGCAGAGCCCCGCCGACGACCTCGACCGGCCGGCGTTCAGCCCGACCTTGGGCGACACCGTCACCGTCGAGGAACGCCTGGTGGGAGTCGTCATGGAGGGGTTGCAGCACGTGGGCCAGGCGGCCCTGCTGAAGGGCATCCTGCAGCGGCGTTCCGCTTGACCGGCGCTCCCGGGCCGTTCTGACAGCGTCCGCGGCCGGGACGGCTGCGTGTGGTCTTCGCGGGGCGCGCGCAGGCGGAATCCTGGCCCGTCGCGGGCCGGCGTGATCGGCAGGACGCGGCCCGACTACAAGAGCCGCTCGGCGATCGCGTCGACGACGGCGGGGTCCTCGGTGAGGACGGGGTCGCCGGGGCGCGGGTCGTGGAAGACGAGGTCGGTGAAGCCGAGTTCGGCGTACCGGCCGGCGAAGTCCTCGAACGCGTCGACGCTGGCCAGGGGGCGCTCGTCGGTGTTGCCGATGAGGAAGTACCGCCGCAGGCTCCCCGGATCCCGCCCGAGCGCGGCGCACCGCTCGTCCAGCCGCGCCGCCTGCCGGCGCACGGCCGCCTCGGTCGCCGCGGCCGACTGGTCCTCGGCGCCCGGGTCGCCGTAGGTGATCCAGGCGTCGCCGAGGCGGGCGGTCAGGTCCAGCGCCCTCGGCCCGGCCGCGGCGACCGCCAGCGGCAGGCGGGGGCGCTGGACGCTGCCGGGGATCATGCGGGCCTCCTCGGCGCCGTAGAAGCGGCCGCGGTGGTTGTAGGACGGGGCGCCGAGCAGCCCGTCGAGCACCTCGACGAACTCGGTGAACCGGTCGGTCCGCTCCCGCGGCGAGGGCGCTTCCCCGCCCAGGACGGTGGCGTCGAAGCCGGTGCCGCCGGCCCCGACGCCGAGGATCACCCGCCCGGCGCTCACGTGGTCGAGCGTCATCGCCTCCTTGGCCAGCGTCACCGGGTGGCGGTAGTTGGGGGAGGCGACCATCGTGCCCAGCCCGACCCGCTCGGTGACCCCGGCCAGCCCGGTGAGCCAGGGGATCGCGGCGTGCCAGGGCAGGTCGCGGTACCGCCGCCAGGAGAGGTGATCGTAGGTCCACAGGTGGTGGAAACCGAGCGCCTCCAGGTGCCGCGCCCGTTGCACCGACTGGGCCCACGGGTCGGCCGGAAGCAGCAGGACACCGATGCGCACCGCGCGATCCTACGCAACCGGCGGGCACCGCCGGGCGCAAATGCGGGTCTTGACACAGACCTGCCCGGCGGCGACAGCTATCGATAAGCAATGTGGCATTATGCACTAGGGCGCGAATGCTTGCCGTCGATCGTTCCCGTGAGCCGAATGTCGGTCATCGCGGTTGATGAACATTCCCTCAAATCGAGTCATATCCGGAAGTGCCGGTACATCGCCGGGCAGCCCTCTTGATCGATTTGCCCGTTGTTACCCGAAGCGCCACAACGACGCCACGTCCTGGCCGGACTGTCGCCTTGTTGTCCACTGTGGAGCAAAATTCGCGCAGCCTGGTGTGCCTGCGCCGGGCCGTGATAGGCCTCTTGAGATCCACTTTGGCGCCCCCAACGAGTAACACGCGCCCCCATCTAGCAAGAGGAGAACCGATCGTGCGCACATCTGGGTGGAACCCCAGGCGCTGGCGGGGCAGGACGCTAGCCGCGTTCACTGCCGCCGCCGTCGTGGCGACGAGCGCGGTGACCGCCGCGCCCGCCGCCGCCGATCCCAAGCCCAACCCCGGAAAGGCCCATGACATCGACGGGCACGGCCCGCGTGACGTCGACAACCGCCGCGGTGGCAAAGCGCCGACCGCGAAGCAGAAGGCGGCCGCCGACCGTGTCGGTGGCGACAAGGTCCGCTGGAACGCGCTCGGCGAGCCCGAGGCCGTCGGCCCGGACGCGGCCCTGGCCACCGGCCTGACCGGCGACCCGGTCGCCGCGGCCCGCAAGTACCTGCTGGACAACCAGGATCTGTACGCGCTCGACGCCTCGGCCGTCGACGCGATGGACCCGATCTTCGTCCAGCCGCTCGGCACCGGCACCGTCGTGCAGCTGCAGCAGCGCTTCGGCAACCTGCCGGCCGGTCACGACGGTCTCGTGGCGATTCTGCTCAACGAGGGCAACGTCGTGCGGGTCACGTCGTCGCTCTCGCGCGACACCACCGCGCCGGAGCCGGCGACGCTGTCGGTGTCCGACGCCGTCGCCGCGGCCCTGGCCGACGCCGGGCTCACGGCCGGTCAGATCAGCGCGCCCGACGTGCTCGAGGTCGCCGTGCCCACCCCGCAGGACGGGCCGCGCGCCGCGTACCAGGTGACACTGGTTTCGACGGACGCCGACAACCCCATCGCCTACTCGACCTTCGTCGACGCGCGTACGGGCGAGATCCTCGTCCGTGAGGACATGGTCGACTTCGACTCCGACAACCCGAGCTGGGCCGTCTACCCGACGGCCGCGCCGCAGCAGGTCACCCCGGGCAACGACTCCCGTGTGACCTGGTGCTTCACTCCGTTGGTCAACTGCGCGAAGACCGTGAGCGACGCCTCCTCGGGCAAGGCCTGGGACGTCAACCAGCTCACCGGTCAGCCGACGTTCACCTCGTCGGGCAACTCGGCCAACAACGTGGTGCAGTGGGGCGGTGGCGTGGCGGCCTTCCCGGCGGCCACCAAGACGGACCGCAACTACAACTACGCGTTCACCGACCAGTGGCACGAGTCCAAGTGCAACCCGGACGTGTTCACCTCGGCGAGGCGTAACGACGCGGACGCGGCGGTGTCGAACCTGTTCGGCATGCACAACCGGATGCACGACTTCAGCTACCACCTGGGCTTCACCGAGGCCGCGTGGAACATGCAGGTCGTCAACAACAAGCCGGGCGGCCTGGGCAACGACCCCGAGCTGGGTCGCGCGCAGTCCGGTGCCCTGAGCGGCAGCCGGAACAACGCCAACCAGAGCACCGGCCGTGACGGCGCGGCGTCGACCACCAACATGTACCTGTGGCAGCCGGTGGCCGGCTCGGCGTACCCGCCGTGCGTTGACGGCGACTACGACATGACCGTCATCGGGCACGAGTACACCCACGCGATCACCAACCGCATGATCGCCGGCCCGAACAACGGCATCACCGGCACGCAGGGCGGCTCGATGGGCGAGGCGTGGAGCGACCTGGTCGCCGCCGAGTACCTGTACGAGAACGGCCTGCGCGCTCCGGGCGACACCGAGTACGTCACCGGCGCCTACGTCACGGGCAACCTGCACGAGGGCATCCGCGACTACGACGCCAGCAAGAGCCCGCTGAACTACTCGGACTTCGGCTTCGACCTGGTCGGCCCCGAGGTCCACGCCGACGGCGAGATCTGGGTCGCCACGAACCTGCGCGTGCGCAAGGAGTTCGTCAGCCGCTACGGCCTCGGCACCCCCGAGCTGCAGCAGAAGTGCGCCGACGGCCTCGCCGACGTGGCGTCCTGCCCCGGTAACCGGCGCTGGATCCAGCTGATGTTCGACTCGTTCCTGCTGCAGGCGGCCAGCGGGGCCACCATGACCAGCATGCGCGACAACATGCTGGCGGCCGACCTGGTCCGCTTCGGCGGGGCCAACCAGGACATCATCTGGAAGGGCTTCGCCGAGTCCGGCCTGGGCGAGGGGGCGACGGGCGCGCCGTCGGACCACGACCCGACGCCGAGCTTCCACTCGCCGTACGCCGACAACGCGACCGTGACCCTGCGGCCGATGGCCGGTTCCGCCGGCGCGAACATCACGCTGTACGTCGGTGACTACGAGGCGCGGGTGACCCCCGTGGCCGACACCGACCCGTCGACGCCGCTGCCGGACACGTTCCAGATCCTGCCGAACACCGAGTTCCACTTCGTGGTCAACGGCAAGGGCTGGGGCAGCCAGAAGTTCACCGCCACCTTCAAGCCCGGCAAGCAGGACCTGAAGCTGAAGCTGCCGCAGAACGTGGCATCGTCGGCTCTGGGCGCCGTGGCGACGGGTGACGGCGTCAACCTCCCCAAGATCAACGACGAGACCGAGGCCACCAACTGGGCGTCGGTGAACGGCGTGGCCGGCAAGCAGGTCACGATCGACCTGGCCGGCGACAAGCCGGTCAACGTCCAGTCGCTGAACATCAGTGCCCTGCTGCGCCCGGCCCTCAAGGGCGACGTCGACTCCCCCACGGCGAACCAGAACCGGTTCAGCGCCCTGCGCTCGTTCGCGGTCCTCACCTGCGACGCCACGAAGGCCGACTGCAGCCAGGACTCGAGTTACAAGGAGGCGTACCGCAGCAACGACGACGCCTTCCCGGGCGGCGCCTGGCGTCCGGTGGCGCCGCAGCTGAACCTGCGCACCTTCGACATCCACCCGACGCTGGCCACGCACGTGCGCGTGGTCGTGCTGTCCAGCCAGTGCACCGGTAACCCGTTCTACGCCGGGGAGCAGGACAACGACCCGCGGGCGAACACGGACTGCGCTACCAACAGCCCGTTCCGCAACGAGGTCCGCATCGCCGAGGTGCAGGTCTTCGGCTCCAGCGGCAACATCACGCCGGGGCAGTAGGCAAGAGGTAACACCGTCCAGGGCCCCGTCGGCATCGTCCGGCGGGGCCCGCCTGCATGACCCGGGCGGTCAGCCGGCCGGGCCGGAGTCCAGCAGGGCCTTCGCCGGCGCGTCCGTGGCGTGCAGCAGGTCGGTGAGCTCGGCGACGCGGGCCGTGACGTCGGCCAGGTGGGCGTTGTGGCCGAACGAGCGCGGCCGGGGGATGTCCACGGTGATGATGCGCCGCACCCGGCCCGGCCGCTCGCCGAGCACGGCGACCCGGTCGGCGAGCAGCACGGCCTCCTGGATCGAGTGGGTGACGAAGATCGTCGTCGGCCGCACCTCCATGTGCACCTGCTGCAGCTGCCCGGCCAGTTCTTCCCGGGTCAGCGCGTCCAGCGCGGAGAACGGCTCGTCCATGAGCAGCACCCGGGGCCGCTGCACCAGCGCCCGGCACAGCGCCACCCGCTGCTGCATGCCGCCGGACAGCTCGTGCGGCAGGCGCTTGTGGAAGCCGGCCAGGCCGACCGAGTCCAGCAGGGCGCGGGCCCGCTCCCGCTCGCCCGCGCTCTGCTTGCTTCGGCGGGCCTGGCCGTGGATCTCCAGCGGCAGCAGCACGTTGCCCAGCACCGAGCGCCACGGCAGCAGCGCCGGGCGCTGGAACATCAGGGCGACGTCCCGCCTCGGCCTGGCGACCGGGGCGCCGCCGACGTGGACCTGGCCCTCGGTCGGGCGCAGCAGCCCGGCCACGAGCCGCAGCAGGGTGGACTTGCCGCAGCCGGAGCGGCCGATGACCGCCAGGAACTCGCCCTCGGCGACGCTCAGGTCGATCGCCCGCAGCGCCTCGATGTCCCCGGCCCGGGTGCGAAACGTCCGGGACACCCCGATCAGCTCGATCACGAGACCTCCTCGCTTACCCGGAGATCGCCCGCGCCCAGGGCAGCAGCAGCCGCTCCAGGCCCACGACGAGGTAGAACAGCACGATGCTCAGGGCCGCCAGCAGCGTGATGGCGGCGAACGCGAGCGGGGTGTCCAGCGAGCTGCCGGACAGCACGATGACCGCACCGAGCCCGCCGTTGGGGCTGCTGATCTCGGCGACCACGGCGCCGATGACGGCCAGCGAGATGCCGAGCTTGAGCCCCACGAACACCTGGGGCAGCGCCCAGGGCAGGCGCACCTTGAGGTACGCCTGCCACCACGACGCGGTCAGCGACGCGGCCAGCTCGCCGAGGTCGGCCGGGGTGGAGCTCAGCCCGGCGACCGAGGCCACCACGATCGGGAAGAAGGCGATGAGCACGATCATCACGATCTTCGGGGCCGGGCCGTAGCCGAGCCAGACGATCAGCAGCGGCGCGAGCGCGACCTTCGGGATCGAGTTGAGCGCCACGATGAGCGGCAGCGTGGCCCGCTCGACCGCCCGCGACGCGGTGAGCAGCATGGCCAGCAGCAGCCCGGCCGCCACCGCGAGGACGAAGCCCAGCACCGTCTCCTGCAGCGTCGCCCACGCCTCCCGCAGCAGGTACGCGGGCTGCGCGCGGAACGCCGCGACGATGTCCGGGGGAGCGGGCAGGAAGAACGCCCGGATGCCGAAGAGCGCGGTCGCGCCCCACCACAGGCCGACGGCCACGGCGGCGCCGACCAGGGGCAGCACGGGGCCGGTCCAGCGGGGCGCGGCGCGCTCTTCGTCAGGCATGCGGGCGTCGGCCGATGGTCGAGTAGGTGAAGTGGCCGCGCACGACCAGCCGCGGGTCCCGCACGGCGGCGTACAGGCGCTCGATGTGCTCCTCGGTGAAGCCCGCGGCCATGAAGTCGTCGCGCAGCTGGGCCACGTTGGCCGCGATGAGCAGCGCGCCGGGGCTGCCGCCGGGCCACGACTCGGCCTCGACGACCGTCTGCGCCTCCAGCCCGAGGCCGACCATCCGCTCGTGCACGCTCGCGGCCCAGGTCGGGTCGTTGCCCCGGGCCGGGAGCACGGTGTTCACCAGCAGGTCGCGGTAGTGCTCGATGATCCCGGCGGTCCCGGCGTCGGGGGCGGACAGGCACAGGCGGCCGAACTCGGTCGCCCAGTCCTCGACCACGATCGCCCCGCCCGGCGCGAGGGAGGCCGCGAGCCGGGCCAGGATCTCCTCGCGCTGGGGGATGTGCAGCAGGACCAGCCGGGCGTGGATGAGGTCCCACGGGCCGTCCGGCACCGGCTCGGTCGCCAGGTCGTGGCGCAGCACCCGGAAGCCGGCGCCGACCGGCACGTGCCGCACGTTGAGGTCGGTGGCCAGCACGTCGCCGCCCTGCTCGGCCATCCACCGGGCGACGCTGCCGCCGCCGGCGCCGACCTCGAGGCAGCGCTTCCCGGCCAGGTCACCCACGGTGGCGAGGCGCCGGAAGGTGAGGCCGTCGAGGATGTCCGAGAGGTGGCTGTGCCGCCCGACGGACTCCGGGTCGTCGTTGTTGAAGGAGTACCGCGACACGGGATCGATGGCTGCCGTCATGGTCAGGCCTTCGGGGTGAGGTCGAAGTCGACGACCGCGTCCGGCGTGAGCCCGGCCGGGATCAGCCCACCGGCCTGCAGCGTGGCGATCGCGCGGGCGACCCGCTGCTGGTCCATGCTGCCGAGCGTGCCGCCGGAGCCGACGTACGGCGTCATGAGCGTGATCTCGCCGACCGCGGCGGTGATGTCCGCGGCGGGCTGCGCCTTCTTGAGGATCTGGGCGGCCTCGTCCGGGTGCTCGATGGTGTACTTCAGCGCCTTGAGCGAGGCGTCGCGGAACCGGCGGGCGAGGTCCGGGTTCTCCTTGGCGAGCTTCGAGGTGGTGATGATGCCGTTGCCGTAGAGGTCGCCGAGGTACTTGCTGTAGGGCAGCACGACGGTCTTCTTGCCGCCGGCCGCCTTCTCGATGCCCTTGGTGCCGATCAGGAACGTGCTCAGCGCCTGCACCTGGCCGCCGGCCAGCAGCGCGGGCAGCTGGGGCGGCTGCGCGTTGACCCACTGAACCTTGGCCGGGTCGATGTCGGCCAGCTTGGCGTAGGCCGGGAACAGCAGCTGGTTCACCGAGCCGGTGGCCGCGCCGACCTTCTTGCCCTCGAGATCCTTGGGCGAGGTGATGCCCGAGCCCTCGAGGGCCACGATGGAGACCAGCGACTGCTGATGGATCGCGGCGATGGCGCGGAAGTCCTTGTACTCGCCCTTGCCGGCGAGGATCCAGGCGCCGATCAGGTCCAGGTTGGCGAACTGAGCCTGACCGGCGGCGAGGCCCTTGAGGTTCTCGCCGGTGGCCGCGCCGAGCTGGATGGTGACGTCGAGGCCGGCCTCCTTGAAGTAGCCCTTCTCCTGCGCCACCCAGGCGAACGCGTCGCGGCCGACCGCGCCGAACGCCGTCAGGTACGTGACCTTGTCCGCCTTCGCGGAGCCCCCGCCGGCAGCCGCGGGCTCCGCCTTCGAATCCGAGCACCCCGCCGCCGCGCCGATCAGCGCCACGGCGAGCACGCCTGCGAGTAGCGCGCGATAACGCCTCATCGCCATTCTCCCGTTTCTCATGTCCGGACGTGTGTATTCGGCGGCCGATGTCCGCCGCGATTCGAACGTTCGTGCTATCCGGCCAGCCGCCATCGGCCGGCCCGCGCCTCGAGCATCGTGAGCGCCTGCGGCATGAAGCCCGAATGATTGTTGGGGGTAAATCGAATGGGGCCACTCAGGCCGTCGATCTGCGACGTTTCCAGCCGGGCCCGCAGCGTGTCGCCGTCGGTCGATCCGGAGTGCGCCACCGCGTTCGCGACGAGCTGCAGGGCGTCGGCGGCGAAGGAGGCGTGGCCGTGGTACGTCCCGTAGTGCGACGTGTAGTCCTGGAACCACTGCCGCCGGGCCGCCTTCGCGGGGGTGGTCGCGATGACGTCATCGATGGCGAGCGTCTGGGTGAAGACGAGCGCCGTGCCGTCGGTGTTTGCCGCCGGGCCGCCGAGGAAGAGGTCCCCGGCCGCGTCGGCGTCCAGGTACACCGCGCCGTGGTAGCCGTCGCCGCGCAGCGCCGCGACCGCGAGCCCGGCCTGCGGCGGGTAGCCCCAGACCACGACCGCGTCCGGGTTGCCGGCCAGTGCCGCGCGGGCCGCGCGGCCGAGGTCGGCGTCGGACGGCGCGTACTGCGCGTGCGCCACCACCTTGGCCCCGATCTTGCCGGCCTCCCTGGTCAGCGCGTCGGTGCCGCCCCGGCCGTAGGCGTCGTCGCTGGCCAGGAAGGCGAGCTTGCGCTGCCCGGCCCGGCCCAGCTCGCGGCCGAGCACGACGGCGTTGTCGTCCGCGTTGGGGGCCAGGCGGAAGATGTAGCGCCGCTCGGAGACCGGCGCGCTCACCGCCGCGACCGGCGACAGTGCGATCGTCGGCTTGCGGTGGGCGTCGATCGGCCCGGCCGCCCCGATCGTGCACTCGGCGCACGCGCCGGTGACGATCGCGACCACCGAGGAGTCCTCGGTGAACGCCGTGATCTGGCTCAGCGCGATGGCGGGGTCGCCGCGGTTGTCCTGGAACTTCACCGTGACCCGGCGCCGGCCCAGCAGCCCGCTGGCGTTGATCTGCGCCGCCCGCAGCTCCAGCGCCCGCTGGTAGGCCACCCCGAGGTCGGCCGCGCTCCCGGAAAGCTCCAGGCTCGCCGCCACGACCACGTCGGCGCCGTTACAGGCATTGGCGTCGGTGCATCCCGCCGATGCTGTCAGCGCGACCGCCAGCATCGTCGCAAGATTGCGCCACCGCGGCACGTCGATTCCCCCCGGTCGAAGTTTGCGCCCAACACCTTGCCAACTCCTACCAGGTCGGTCAAGAGGTTCGAATTACGCGTTCCGCCCCCTTGCTGAATCGCATGCCGGGCCGTCCGGTACAGTACCCACGCGAACGGGCCTCCTTTACTCAGTGTCATTCATAAATGCCCTGGCCATTAGCTTGATCGACAAATTTCGCTGGATGCGGTCGGACGCCCGGGGCTTTCGTCGGTAGTCTCGTTCGTGGTGAAATGCCCTGCCCCGCGCCCCGGGCCACCCGGGGGTGGAGCACCATGCCCGACCGTTGCATCCCGCGCGCCGCATGCGCCGGGACCGTCATCGGCGACCAACCGCGGAGATCCTGCATGCCCGCACCGTTTCGCATCGGCCTGCCCCGGCTGGCCAATGCCCGGATCCGGTCCAAGCTCGGGCTGATCCTGCTGATCCCGATCCTGGCGATCGTGACGCTGGCCGCGTTCCGCCTCGGCGACGCCGGCCGGCGGGCGGGCGACGCTGAGCGGGTCGGCGGCCTGACCCGGCTCTCCGCCGACGTGTCCGCCCTGGCCCAGCAGGTCCACCTGGAGCGGATGGCGGCCGCGGCGCTGCTGTCCTCGACGGCCGTCCCGCCCGAGGCCTACAACCGCCAGATCGTGCGCACGGACGCAGCGGTGACGGGCTACACCGGGCGCCGGCACTCCCTCGGCGACGTGCCCGGCGCCGTGCGCGACCGGCTCGACCGCATCGACGACCAGCTCGACTCGCTCGCCGTGATCCGCAAGGACGTCGCCGGGCGCCCCGGCGTGTCGGTCGGCGAGGTCCTGGTGCGCTACGGCGTCGTCGTCGACGACCTGGTCGCCTACCGCGAGGCCGTCGCCCAGGTGAGCACCGACCCGACCCTCGCCGACGAGCTGCGCGCGGCCGCCGCCTTCTCCAAGGCCAAGGCGCAGGTGTCGCAGCAGGAGGCGATCGCCTACGCGGCGCTGAAGACGGGGCCGCTCGACGCCCACCAGCTCTCGTCGCTGCTGGCCACGCTCACCGGGCAGCAGGAGGCGTTCGTCGCCTTCTCGCTGTCGGCCAGCGTCCGGCAGCGCCAGATCGTCGAGGCCACCATCGCCGGCGACGCCACCCAGATGGCCGACGACATGACCGGCGCGCTGCAGCGCTCGGTCGGCCAGCCGCCCCCGGTCACCGCCGACGACGCGGTCGCCGTGTTCGGCGCGGTCAACGACCTCATGCGCTGGACCGAGGAGCGGCTCGACGACGCCCTGGCCGGCGACGCCTCCGCCATCGGCGCGCAGGTGCGCCGCCGGGTGGTCGTGGAGTCGGCCGTCGTGCTGCTCGTGCTGGCCGTGGTGATCGGCCTGGCCCTGATGACCGCCCGCTCGATGATCCGCTCGCTGCGGCAGCTGCGCCAGACCGCGCTCACCGTGGCCCGGCAGGACCTGCCGGCGCTGGTGAGCCGGCTGCGCGACGCCAGCGCGCTGGGGGAGAGCTCGCCGCAGGAGATCGCCGGCCAGGTCCGGGCCCCGGCCGGCGCCGGGCACAAGGACGAGATCGGCGAGGTGGTGCGGGCCTTCGACACCGTGCACCGCGAGGCCGTCCGGGTCGCGGCCGAGCAGGCCGTGCTGCGCAACAGCGTCTCGGCCATGTTCCTCGGCCTGGCCCGGCGCAGCCAGACCCTGGTCGACCGGATGATCGGCCAGCTCGACCGGATCGAGCGCGGCGAGGAGGACCCGAAGCGGCTGGCCCAGCTGTTCGCGCTCGACCACCTCGCCACCCGCATGCGCCGCAACGACGAGAACGTCCTCGTGCTGGCCGGTGCCGACACGGCGCCGCCGCGCCGCCAGGACGCGCCGTTGCTCGACGTCATGCGCGCCGCCCAGTCCGAGATCGAGCTCTACGAGCGCGTCGAGTTCGCCCACGTCGACGACGAGGTCCACGTCGCCGCCCGGGCGGTCAACGACGTGGTGCGGCTGCTGGCCGAGCTCATGGACAACGCCACCCGGTTCTCGCCGCCGCACGCCCCGGTCATGATGGGCGGGCAGCGCCTCGGCGACCGCACGGTGGTGCGCATCGAGGACCGCGGGCTCGGCATCGCCCCCGACGCCCTGGCCGACTTCAACCGCCGGCTGGCCGAGCCGGCCCCGGTCGACATCGGCGCGTTCCGGCTGATGGGCATCGCGGTCGTCGGCCGCCTCGCCGCCCGCAACCACATCACGGTGCAGCTGCGCGCCAACGCCGGTGGCGGGACCATCGCCGAGATCGTGCTGCCGGCCGGGGTGCTCGTGCTGCCGCGCGAGGAGCGCCCGGCCGCGCTGCCGGCCCGGCGCAGCCCGGGCGCGACGCTGATGGAGGCGGCGCCTCCCGCCGAGCGGTGGGCCGGCCTCGTGGCTCCCGTCGCGGTGGACGACGACACGACGGAGCTTCCGATCTTCCGCGAGATCCAGGCGACCTGGTTCCACGAACGCGGCCACACCGCGCTGGGCGGGCCGCCGCCGCCCGCGCCCCGGCCGACGGCGCCGCCCATGCCGCCGGCCGGGGAGGTGCCCGACCGCTGGCGCACCCGGGCCGACGACGGCTGGCGCGCCGCCGCCGCGGCGCAGCACCCCCCGACCGACGGGAGCACCCGCTCCGGCCTGCCCATCCGCCAGCCGCAGGCCCAGCTCGTGCCCGGCGGCGTGCCCGCCCGGCCGGCGAAGCTCAACCGGCCCAGCGCCACGGAACTGCGGGGCCTGCTGTCGTCGTACCAGCGGGGTGTCCAGCGTGGACGTCAGGCCGGCGCGACCGTGGAGCACCACGCCCAGGCAACGGAGGAGAATCGCTGATGACGGGGTCCGGCGCATTGGAGAACCTGAGCTGGCTGCTCGACAGCTTCGCCCAGCCGCTCGAGGGGGTCGCGCACGTCATCGCGGTCTCGGCCGACGGGCTGTTGCTGGCCGCCACCGGCGACCTGCCGCCCGAGCGGGCCGAGCAGCTCGCCTCGATCACGGCCGGGCTGGTGAGCCTGACCTACGGCACGGCCCGGCACTTCGACGGCGGCAAGGTGCGCCAGACGATCGTGCACATGGAGGCCGGCTACCTGATCCTCATGGCGATCAGCGACGGCTCCTCGCTCGTCGTGCTCGCGGCCCGGCACTGCGACGTCGGGCACGTCGGCTACGAGATGGCGCTGCTGGTCGAGCGGGTCGGCCAGTCGCTGGTGTCGCCCCCGCGCGAGACGGTGGCCCGGTAGGCGACCGCGGCGAGCGGCTGAGGGGCGGCGGCGATGGTGCAGGGCGGCGAGGACGACCCGCGCGGCGCGCTCGTGCGCCCGTACGCGATGACCCGCGGCCGGACGGAGCCGACCCGCGAGATCGCCATCGAGGCCGTGCTGCTGACCATGCAGCAGGGCGTGGAGGCGAGCCGTTACGCCGGGCGCGACCGGCAGCTCATCGCGAGCTTCTGCAACGACCGCGCACAGTCGCTGGCCGAGATCGCGGCCCGGCTGAGCGTGCCGCTCGGGGTG
Source organism: Dactylosporangium sp. NPDC051485 (assembly GCF_040682015.1). Lineage (NCBI taxonomy): Bacteria > Bacillati > Actinomycetota > Actinomycetes > Micromonosporales > Micromonosporaceae > Dactylosporangium > Dactylosporangium sp. NPDC051485. The sequence continues at coordinate 38,978 of NZ_JBFAZW010000064.1, read as the reverse complement.
GCCCGGGTGCTGGTGGCCGACATGATCACCGAAGGGATTCTGACTCTGTACGAGCCGCTCGAGGTGGGCGACACGGCGGAGCGGATCAACATACTGGAAAGGGTTCTCATTGGACTCCGCAACCTCTGAGCGCCGCATCACCGCGGTAAAGATCCTCATCGCGGGCGGCTTCGGCGCCGGCAAGACCACGCTCGTCGGCGCCATCTCGGAGATAGCCCCGCTGACCACCGAGGCGGTGATGACCGCGGCCGGCGTCGGGGTCGACGACGCCGGCGCGGTGCCGGAGAAGAACACGACCACGGTCGCGATGGACTTCGGCCGCATCACCATCGCCGACGACCTGATCCTGTACCTGTTCGGCACGCCCGGCCAGACCCGCTTCTGGTTCATGTGGGACGAGCTCATCCGCGGCGCGCTGGGCGCGGTCGTGGTCGTGGACACCCGCCGCATCCAGGACAGCTTCGCGGCGCTGGACTTCTTCGAGCACCGGGGGCTGCCGTACCTGGCCGCGGTCAACTGCTTCGACGGGGCGCCGCGGTACGACGTCGAGGAGGTCCGCCAGGCCCTCGCCCTCGCCGGGCACGTGCCGCTGGCCCTCTTCGACGCGCGCTCCCGCGACTCGGTGAAGCAGACCCTCGTCACCATCGCCGAACACGCGCTGTCGCTGCTGAGCACCCACTGACCCGTCGCGGCCGGCTCCCGTCGCCCGTGGCGGCGGCACCCGGTCGCGCACGGTCACGTGTCTTCAGGTCGCCGAGGCGCACTGCCGATCGGTGACGACCGCTACCGGCGCAGGTCGTGGCGGCGGTGGGTGGCCCGCTCCACCAAGGTCTGGGGGAGCAGGCGGCGCAGCGGGAAGACGAGCGCGGCGTTGCTGCCGACCGCGTAGTGCGCCTTCGGGCGGGAAGCCTCGACGGCCTTGACGATGGTGGCCGCGACCCGGTCGGCCGAGACGCCGGCCTTCTCGTTGCGGTCCAGCGCGGCCAGCATCCGCTCGAAGTCCGCGCGATGCGGCGAGGTTTCCGAGGTGTACTTCGTGCGGCGCGCGCTGATGCCGGTGCTGATCGACCCGGGCTCGACGGTGGTCAGCCAGACGCCGAACGGCGAGTACTCGTGCCGCGCCCCGTCGCTGAACCCCTTGAGCGCGGCCTTCGTCGCCACGTAGGAGGAGCGGTAGGCGAGCGGGAACGAGGCCAGCATCGAGCCGACCATCACGACCCGGCCGTGGCCCCGCGCGCGCATGCCGGGCAGGAGCAGCTGGCTGAGCCGCACCGGGCCGAGCACGTTGACCTGGAACAGCCGCCGCAGCGCGTCGCCGGGCAGCTCCTCGAACGGCCCGGACTGGCTCTCGCCCGCGTTGTTGACCAGCACGTCGACGCTGCCGGCGGCCGCGGCCAACGCCTCGATGGAGGCGTCGTCGCCGAGGTCCAGCGGCAGGTACTCGACCCCGTCGGCACGCTGGCCGGGCCCGAGCGCCTCCGGGTGCCGGCTGGTGCCCACGACCCGGTAGCCCCGTGCCGCCAGCGCGGCCGCGGTGGCCTTGCCGATCCCGGACGACGCCCCGGTGACCAGCGCGGTGCGATCCATCGCTGCACCATACCCACGCGGCGCGGGAACAGTCAGGCCGACCTCGTCAGGTGGGCCACGGTGCACGACAGCGGCGCGCCGATAGGCTCGGGGGGTGGCTCTGGGATCGCGGCGGCGGGCGTTGTTCTGGGCGGCACGGCGCGGCACCGAGCTGCGCGGCGGGGCGATTGACGCGGACCTGCTGCGGGAGTGCTGCCTGGCCGGGGCGGGCTCGGTCGACCCGCGCGGGATCCGGCTGCGCGAGGTGCGGGTCCGCGGCCGGCTCGACCTGGCCGGGGTGGACGCCGGGTTCCCGCTGATGTTCGACGGGTGCGCGTTCGACGAGGCGCCCGACCTCACCGGCGCCTCGGTGCGGGCGCTGGCGATCAGGTGGGCGCCCCGGCTGCCCGGGCTGTTCGCCGACGGGCTGCAGGTGCGCGGCGACCTCGACCTGTCCGGCAGCCGGATCGCCGGGGTGCACCCTGGGTCCGGCAGCCGCAGCATGGCGGCGGTGTGGCTGCGCGAGGCGCGCATCGGGGGGCGGCTGCAGTGCCTGGACACCTCCATCGAGGCCGGCGGCGGGCGGGCGCTGCACGCCGACCGGGCGCAGATCGGCGGCACGCTGCGGCTGCTGCGCGGGTTCACCGCCGACGGCGAGATCCGGCTGCCCGGCGCCCGCATCGCCGGGTCGGTCGAGGTGGTCGGCGCGCACATCGCGCCGCGGGCCGGGATCGCGGTCGACCTCGGCGAGGCGAGCATCGGCGGCAGCCTGTCCGTCATCGACCATCAGTTCGCCGACGGGCGCGCGCCGCGGCGGCCGCGGCTGGGCGGGTCGATCGTGGCCGACCAGGCCACCGTCGCCGGGCGGGTGGTGATCCGCGACGCCGACCTCGGCGGCGACGGCGGGGAGCCGGCCCTCGTCGCGCCGCGGCTGCGGGTCGGCGGCTCGGTCGCGGTCGAGGGGCGGTGCTCGGTGGGCGGCGGGCTGGACCTGACGTACGCGAGCTTCACGACGCTGTCGGTCGGGGCCGGCTGCGCGCTCACCGCGCCCGGGCGCATCGCGCTGGACCTCGTCGGCGCGGACGTGCGCTCGCATGTGACCGTCGAGCCGGGCACGGTGGTCGAGGGCACCGTCCGCGTCGCCCGGGCCCGCATCCGCGGCGACCTGTCCCTGCGCGGGGTCACGCTGCGCGCCCCGCAGCCCGACGGCGCCCTCGTCGCGGCGGCGGGGATCACCATCGACGGGTCGGCGCGGCTCGAGGGGCTGTCGGCCACCGGCGGGCACCTCGGCTTCCGCGGTGCCCGCATTGGCAACGTCTTCGACGCCACCGGCGCGAGCGTCGACAACCCCGGCGGGCCGAGCGTGCGGCTGGTCCAGGCGAGCGTCGGCGGCTCGGTGCGGCTCAAGGACGGCTTCCGCTCCAACGGCGTCGTGCAGCTCAACCGGTGCACGATCGAGGGCCGGCTCAACCTCTGCGACGGGCACTTCGTCTGCCCCCGGCCGTCGCCGGACAACACGCACGGGCACGCGGTGCAGGCGATCGGGGCGAGCGTGCGCGGCGGGCTGCGGCTGCGCTGGGCCGCCGTCGAGCCCAGCGTGGACCTGCGCAACCTGACGACCAGCGTGCTCGACGACGACCCGGACCGCTGGCCGGAGTGGATCGTGGTGTCCGGCATGACGTACGAGCGCTTCGGTAAACCGTCGTGGGACCGGGCGGCGCGGCTGCGCTGGCTGGCCCGGCAGGCCGTCTACGACGCTGGGCCGTACGAGCAGCTGGCGCGGGTGTTCCGCCGGCACGGGTACATCGGCGACGCCGAGGCGATCCTCATCGAGCGCCGCCACCGGGCCCGCCGCGCCGCCCGCCGGCACCGGCTGGACCCGCGCGGGCTGCTCGACGCGTGCTACGGCGCCGCGGTCGGCTACGGCTACCGCCCGGGCCGCACCGCCTGGCTGCTGCTGGTGCTGCTCATCGCGGTGGCGGCGTCGCTGTACGTCCCGGACGTGCGCGACTCGCTGCGTGCCACGGACCCGCGGGGCAACGCCTACGCCGTCGACGGGCGGCTGGTCACCGTCGACGCGGGCGAGGCGCAGCCGGACCCGCCCGACGCCACCCGCTCGGCCCGGGCGCCCCGCCGCGACCCGTGCGGCGACGGGCAGGTGCGGTGCTTCAGCCCGGTGCTGTACGCCGTGGACACCGTCGTGCCGCTGATCTCCCTCGGCCAGCGGTCCACCTGGTACCCGAGCCCCGAGGCCGAGCACGGGCGGCTCGCCGAGTGGTGGCTCAACCTGGCCACGCTCGCCGGCTGGCTGCTGAGCACGATGTACGTCCTGTCGTTCACGAAGCTCGCCCGCACCGCCTGAGCTGCGCGGGTGCTTAGGGGAGACCGGCACCGCGCGGTGGGGGAAACCCCCGGTCGGAATCGGGGGAGTTCCGGATCGATTCGGAAGATTCGCTGTTCAAGACTGCTTCACATGGCAGAAAGGCCCAGGTTCAGCATCGTCATACCGTGCTTCAACGAGGCCGGCTACCTCACCGACACCCTGCTCTCCCTGCGCAAGCAGGACTTCGACGGAGTGTTCGAGGTCATCGTGGTCGACAACAACTGCACGGACGACACCGCCGGCATCGCCCGCGACTTCGGCGCGCGGGTCGTCGCCGAGCCCGTCCCAGGGGTGTGCAACGCCCGGCAGCGGGGCACGGAGGCGGCGCGCGGCGAGATCGTCGTCTCGACCGACGCCGACACGGTCCACGAGCGCGACTGGCTCAGCCGGATCGACGCGCGGTTCCGCGAAGACGGCCGGGTCGTCGCGGTCGTCGGCCCCTGCCGGTACGCCGACGGCCCGAGCTGGGGCGCGGGCTACGGCCGGCTGCTCTTCGGGGCGGTCAACGGCGTCTACCGGCTGACCGGCCGCGCCGCGTACGCGAGCGCGACGAACATCGCCTTCCGCCGCGAGGCGTGGACGGGCTACGACACCAGCCTGACGCAGGGCGGGGACGAGCTCGACCAGCTGCGCCGGCTGCGCAAGAAGGGCCGGGTCGTCTACGACCACGCCAACCCGACCTACACCTCGGGCCGCCGGCTCGACCGCGGGCTCGCGTACAACCTGTTCGTGACCCTGCCGGTGCACTACCTGCTGACCTACGCCGTGAACCGGGCAGCGGGACGGCGCGTGCTCGGGTCGGCGCCCGCCTTCCGCGAGGCGGACCGGTGATCGTCCTGGGCGTGCTGGCGCTGGCGGCCGCGCTGGGCGGGGCGTACTGGCTGCTGATGTCGCCGTTCGCCCCGTCCTCGCGCGCCTATCCCTACCACGGCCCGGCCGCCGAACGGGTCGTCGCGCTGACCTTCGACGACGGCCCGAACGAGCCGTACACCTCGCAGATCCTCGACATCCTGGCGGAGCACGACGTCCGGGCGACCTTCTTCCACGTCGGGCAGTGCGTCGAGCGCCACCCCGAGGTCGCCGTCCGCGCGATCGGCGCCGGCCACGTGGTGGGCAACCACTCGCTGAGCCACCGGTTCGGCACGTACCTGCGGCCGGGCGCATTCGCGGGGGAGGTCGAGCGGACCCAGGGCATCCTGGCGCGCGTCACCGGCCGCACGCCGGCCCTGGCCCGCACCCCCTGGCTGTGGCGCCAGCCGGCGCTGCTGCGGATGCTGCGCCGCGGCGGGCTGCACCCGGTCGCCGGCGAGTTCGGCCATGCCCTGGAGGTGTTCCAGCCCTCCGGCGCGCGGATGGCCCGCCGCGCCGTGGCCAAGACCCGCCCCGGCTCGATCCTCATCTTTCACGACGGGTTCGACAGCCGGGGCGGCAACCGCTCGCAGACCGTCGTCGCCGTGCGGGAGACGGTCGAGGGCCTGCTGGCCCGGGGCTACCGGTTCGTCACGGTGGACGAACTGCTCGGCGTGCCCGCGTACCAGGCGTAGCCGGGCTCAGTCCCGCGCCTCGACCGTGAACGCCGTGGTGACGAGGCGATCGGCCGGGCGAGCTCGCCCGCACCGGCCGTGGGGATGCCGGATCGTGATGCAACTTCCGGGCCGGTTCGCTGGTCGCAACGGTATGCGTGTGTTGACGGGGATCTGCTGTGTGCTGCTGCTCCTTGCCGGCGGCTGCTCCGCCAAATCCGAAAAGTCCGGCACGGCGGACACGTCGGCCGGGCCGAGCCTGGCCGCCGCGCCGAGCCCGACCCACGGCCTGTGCGGCGACCCGGAGCTCGACGACAAGCAGGTGACCTTCCCCGGCAAGACCGGGGCCCACCTGGCCGCCTACGTCCTCGGCGCCGGCGGCGTGACGCTCGTGCTCGCCCCGCAGGCCAGCACCACCGGCTGCTCGTGGCTGTCGTGGGCGAAGCAGCAGGCGGCGGCCGGGTACCGCGTCCTGGCCTTCGACTTCAACGGCGAGGGCCGCTCCCGCCGCGCCGAGGCCGGCCACAACTCCGACGACGTCGCCGCGGCCGCCGCCTTCGCCCGCGCCGGCGGCTCCGGCAAGGTCGTGCTCGTCGGCGCCTCGCGGGGTGCGACGGCGGCCCTGGTCGCGGCGGCGGCCCTGAACCCGCCGCCGGTCGCGGTGATCAGCCTGTCCGGCCCCGGCGACTACGCCCGCGAGAGCGCCCTGCAGTCCGTGCCCCGGCTGACCGCGCCGGTACTCTACGTGGCGGCGAAGGGCGACAGCGCGTTCGCGGAGTCGGCGCAGGCGATGTACGACGCCACCCCCGGCCAGGCCCGCAAGCTGGTCCTGGTGGAGGGCCGGCTGCACGGCATGGCCCTGCTCAGCGTCACCGCCGAGGGCGCCCCGGAGGCCACCAAGGCCGTCGACGACTTCCTGCGCACCGCCGCCCCACCGGCCTAGCGCGACTCCGCTAACCTTGCGGCACCATGGCGACCGAATTCATCCACGAGGCCTACATCCTGGTGCTCGACGGCCGGGTCCTGGAGATCTTCCACCGGGGCAACGACGACTCGAGGCGGGTCCACGTGGCGTTCCTGGGCGTCTCCGTGAAGCCGAAGGGCGACCGGTTCAAGGTCCAGGTCGGGCCGGCGTACGGCGACCAGGTCATGTCCGGCGCCTGGCTCACCATGGACGCGGCCGAGTACGAGCGCTTCCGCTCGTTCATCGCGCTGGCCATCGCGGCTCGCGACAGCGCGCCCAACCCGGCCTGACGTCCCCGGCCGGCGGTCATTCCGGGTGGTTGACGGTGCCCGATCCGGTCTGGAACGGGCTGGTGACCCCGGTGTAGCCGAGGTGCAGGATCATCCCGTTGGCGGCGTGCTCGAGGTTGTGGCAGTGGTCCATCCACATGCCGGGGTTGTCGGCGCGGAACGCGACCCGGTACGTCTCGCCGGGGCCGGCGTCGAGCGTGTCGACCCACCACGGGCTGCCGGTGGTGGTCCGGCCGTTGCGGGCGAGCACCAGCATGTGGTGGCCGTGCAGGTGCATCGGGTGGTGCTGGCCGCTGCGGTTGATGTAGGTGACCTCGACCAGGTCGCCGTCGGAGACCATGAGCATCGGCACGTCCGGGAACGTGGCGTCGTTCAGCGTGTACCGCACCGCCGGGCGGCCGTCGTAGAAGCCGAGCCGCTCGTCGAGCCGCAGCGTGAACCGCCGGTCGAATCGACTGTCCGTGCCGAATGCGGTCGCGGCCGGCGTGCCGTAGCGGGCCGGATCCAGCATCGCCGGCGCGGCGGCGTGGTCCGGGCCGGCGTCGCCGTGCGGGCTGTAGACGATGCCCGGCCCGTCCGCGCGCAGCGTGACCGGCTGGTCGGGCATGGTGAAGACGAGGTCGTAGCGGGCGCCGCCACCGACGAGGATCCGTGCCCCGGGCAGTACTCCCGGTTCGTGCACGTCGGTGCCGTCGATCGCCGCGACGCGCACCGGGGCGCCGGTCAGGGTGAACGTGGCGGGGTCGCCGTCGGTGTTGACCAGCCGCAGGCGCACCTGCCGCCCGGCCGGCACCGCCCGCCGCTGCACGCCGGACCCCAGGCCGAGCGTCGCCACCCCGTCCTCGCTGCCCCAGGTGTGCCGCAGCACCGTCTCGTCGACCGTGTCGCCGTCGCGCACCGGCGCGTCCCGTGGCAGCACGACGAGGGCGCCGAACAGGCCGCGGCGGACCTGGACCGAGGACATCTCGTGTGAGTGGTACCAGTACGTGCCCGCCTGCACGGCGCGGAACCGGTACACGAAGGTGGCCCCGGGCGCGACCGCGTCCTGGGTCACCCCGGCCACGCCGTCCATCGCGTTGGGCACGTCCACGCCGTGCCAGTGGACGGTCACGCCGACCCCGGGCAGCCGGTTGACCAGCGTCACCTCCACCAGATCGCCCTGCCGGACCACCAGCTGCGGCCCGGGCGTGGCGCCGTTGAACGTCCACGCCGCCACCTGTTCGCCGGAGTCCAGCCGTACCGTGGCCTCCTGCGCCGTCAACGTGAACCGGTCTACCGCCACGTCCCCGGCGGCGGTGGTGTCCGCGCCGGTCAGCTCGGTCACGCTGATCCCGCCGCGGTGCTGATGCCCCGCCGCGCCGCCGCCGGTGTCCACGGCCCCGCCCGTCATGCTGCTGCGCGCCGGCAGGACACTGGCCGCGGAAACGCCCGCCGCCACGGCGACGACCAGCGCCACGCCGACCGCCACGCGCGCCGCCGCGGGCCGCCATCCGGCGTGCTCGGGTGCCGGACGGCGGCGGAGCTTCCGGTACGCCCACCCCATCGCCGACGCCCCGAGGACCGCGAGGCCGGTGGCAGCGGCGGCGCCCGTTCCGGCCAGCTCCGCCATCGCCGCGACGAGCACGACACCGACCGCGCCGACGACCGCGGCCACCCGTTCCTGGCCACTGCGGTACACCGGCGGCTCGCCCGGCGGCTCCCCGGCCGGGCGCAGCCACACCAGGTACACCGTCGCCGCCACCACCAGCGCCGGCGCCACGAACACCAGCCGGGGCCCGGCGAACTCCCACCCCCAGGGCAGCAGCAGCACCCCGGCGGCCAGCCGCAGCGCGGCCCCGCCGAGCAGCAGCAGGAACGCCACCGCCGCCGTGCGCGACGGCCTCGCCGCCGAGGCCCCCGGGCCGGTCCCGGCCCACCACACCGCCGCGGCCACCGGCAGCTGCAGCAACGCGATCACCATGTCGGTGTAGTGGACCCACAGATACACGCCATCGCCTCCACCCGCACCCCCCGGTGCGTCCCGCGCCCACGTCACGCGGACCATACCCGGCGAACGCCGAACGGGCCGAGAACGGACTCCGGCCCAATTCTCAGCTCGCGCGTTGCAGGATCCGGCGCTGCGGCACGCCGCGGCGGGGAACAGGTGCAGGTGGGAGGTGCCCCGGCGGGGGAGCCGCCGGGGCACCGTCCGTTATGGCCGTGCCAGGCTCATCGTGCGGGCGTCAGGTGCGCGGCCTCGATGGCGTCGCGCAGGCGCTGCTCCGCCTCCGTGCTCAGGGAGCTGCGCAGCAGCCGGCCACCGAACTGGTACGGCGCCATCTCCGCCATGACCTTGTCGACGGTGACCTGGTCGATGAGCAGGAACAGCGCCGCGGAGCCGGGCTGCAGCGCCGCGCCGACGTCCTTCATGAACTTGTCGTCGACCCCGACGTCGGTGGCCTTTCCGGCGATCGCGCCGGTGGCCGCACCGACCGCCATGCCGAGGAACGGTGCGAAGAACAGCAGCCCGATGAGGCCTCCCCACATGGCCCCACCGGCCGCTCCGACCGCGGTCGCGCTTGCTGCCTGGTGCAGCCGGACCTTGCCGTCGGCGCCGGACTCCACCACGGCGGCATCGCGTACGGTGATGAGTCCCTGCCGCTGCAGTTCGATGATCTTCTCCCGCGCGGCGTTCGCGGTGGCCGTGTCGCGGTACCCGATGGCAATCAGATCGCTCATGGTGCGTCCTCTCAGATCGCGGTTGGCGTATCCGCCCTGCTGCAACGGTCGGCGGATCGCCGCCGAACCGCCTCGCCCGGCAGGAGTGGCGAGCAACTCCCCGCAGGCGTTCAGCCATCTCGCGCTCATCAGCGCCGCGATGCACCTCGGCTACCAGCTCGACCACGGCGCCGGCTGGGTCGAGCCGGTGCTCCGCCACGGCACGGCGCGCGCCGGCCGGTGACCTCACCGGCCATCGCGGCCGGGCGACCGTCCCGGCGCACGGTCGCCAGTTGCAGCAACGCTTGCGCTCACCCCGCACGGGGGATGAGCGGTGACGGTTTGGGGCCGACGCTGTAGATGTCGGGCTAGCCCTTGGAGGTGTCGCACCATGACTACGGCTTCCGGACATCCCTCGACCGCCGGGACGATGCACGGCCCGGTCGAGGTGCCGTTCTGGCAGTTGGTGGCCGCCGGGGTCATCACGGCGCTGTTCGGCGTCGCGGTGCTGGTCTGGCCGGCGGCGACGCTGCGCCTGCTCGGCGTGCTCGCCGGCATCTGGCTGGTGGTGATGGGCCTGTCGCGCGTCGTCGGGGTGTTCAGGGCCGGCCACGGCACGACGATGCGGCACCTCGTCGACGGCGCCTTCGGGCTGGTGCTGCTCGTCCTGGGCGTTGCGTGCCTGCGCTCGACCGGGACCGCGGTCGTGGCCTTGTCGGTGCTGATCGGCCTGGCCTGGCTGGTGAGCGGCTTCGCCGAGCTGCTGCTGGGCATGTCGGCCCACGGGCGCCCGCGGACGTGGCTGCTGACGCTGGGCGGGGTGTCGATCGCGGTCGGCATCGTGTTCTTCGCCTGGCCGGGGATCTCCTTGACGTCGCTGATCCTGCTGACCGGGATCACCGCGCTCGTGCTGGGCGCGGTCGAGGTGGGCGTGGCCCTGCAGGCCCGCCGGGAGGTCGCCGCGCACTAGTCACTGCTGTTCGAGCGCGCTGCGCAGCTGGATCAGCTCGCGGCGCGCCTGGCTGTCCAGGGTCGGGAACTGCGGGTCGAGCTCCATGAGCGCGTGGACGATGGTGCCGGCCGCGGCGATGCGGGCGAACCATTTGTGGTCGGCCGGGATGACGTACCACGGCGCCCACTCGGTGCTCGTGTTGGAGAGCATGTCGGCGTACGCCTTCTGATAGTCGTCCCAGAACTGCCGCTCCCGCAGGTCGGCCGCCGAGAACTTCCAGTTCTTCTCCGGCCGGTCGATGCGCTGCAGCAGCCGCCTGCGCTGCTCCTCCTTGGAGACGTTGAGGAACAGCTTGACGATCCGGAAGCCGTTCTCGCTCAGGTGCCGCTCGAACTCGTTGATGGCGTGGAACCGGTGCTCCCAGACGTCACGCCGGCGCACCGACGGCGGCAGCTGCTGGTTGTCCAGCAGTTCCGGGTGGACGCGCACGACGAGGACCTCCTCGTAGTGGGAGCGGTTGAAGATGGCGATCTCGCCGCGGGCGGGCAGCCGCGAGCCGTACCGCCACAGGTAGTCGTGGCCGAGCTCTTCCGCCGAGGGGACCTTGAAGCTGTGCACCCGCACGCCCTGGGGGTTGACGCCGCTCATGACGTGGCGGATGGTGCCGTCCTTGCCGGCGGCGTCGAGGGCCTGCAGCACGACCAGGAGCCCCCGGCGGTGCTCGGCGGCGAGCCGCGCCTGGTAGTCGGCGAGCATCGCCACGCCCCGCTGCAGCAGCTCGGTGCCGGCGGGCTTGTTGACCAGGTCCCCGGTGTGCCCGGGGTCGAAGTCCCGCGGCAGCCGGACCTTCGTGCCGGGCCGGACGCGCAGCGGCGCGATCAGCTCGGCGATGCGGTCACGCGGCCCGCCCGAGTCGTCATCACCATGGCGACTGTCACGCGGTTTGTTCGGCACGGCGCTCGCCTCCCCGTTACTGCTCCGGGTCCGGTTGGGCCGGAGGTGGCTCCCTCAGGACTTCGATGCTGCGCGCCACGATGGCGGTCACCGGCGTGGCGAGGGCGAGACCGGCGACGCCCGCCAGCGCGCCGCCCACCAGCGTGGCGAGGAGGACCGCCGGTGCGCTCATGCGCAGTGTGGCGCCGAAGGCGAGTGGACTGACAAGGTTCTGGAGCAGGCCGTTGGCGAGCACGACGACCAGGATCATCCACAGTGCGGCCGACTGCCCGCCGCTGCCGAGGGCGATCAGGACGGCGAATATCGAGGCGACCGCCGCGCCGAGGTACGGCACGTACGTCCCGAGGAACGTGATCACCGCTATCGCGCCCACCAGCGGTACATGCAGGATCAGCGCGCCGATCGCCACCGCGACGGCGTTGAACGCCCCGATCAGGCTCAGCCCGCCGTAGTAGCGCCGGATGACGACGGCGGCCCGGCCGAGCAGGCGCCGGGCCAGGTGCTCGGGCAGCGGGAGCCGCGCGGCGGCCCGGTCGGCGATGGCGTGCCCGTTCATGAGCAGGAAGAAGCAGACGAACAGCGCGACGAACAGGCCGAGCAGGAGGTTGACGCCGGTGCCGAGCAGGTTGCCCAGCGCCGGCAGCAGGCCGGCCAGGAGCGTGTTTCCCGAGTGCTGCACGGAGTTGCGGCCGGCCTCGGCGACGTTGCCGCTGACCCCCGCCGCCGTGAGGATGCGGTGCAGCTCGCTGACGGCCGCGTCCAGGTTCTTGCTGATCTGCTCGTGCTGGCTGGCCACGCCCCACACGACGAGCGCGATGGCGCCGGCGCCCAGCGCTATCACGAGCAGCAGCGTGGTGGCAGCACCGACACCGCGGGGCACGCGGCGCCGCGCGATGCCGTCGATGACCGGCAGGAACACGATGGCCAGGAACAGGGCGACCACCAGCGAGATCACGATGGGCCGCAGGACGACGAGCAGGAAGATCGCCGCGACCACCAGCAGCGCCACGCCGACCAGCGACCAGGCTACGGCGCCGGCTGCTCGCAGCCGGCGTGTCAACGGCCGTGACGGTGCCCGACCAAGGCGGATCAACATCCGCCGGGCAGTACCCCCGCAGAGCGCGGGCAATCCTTTCCGCAACCGGCCGATCGCTACGGCGACAGGGGGCGCCAGCCCAGCGGGGTCGACAGGACCATGGTGCTCGACGGCTGGCCGTACGGGGCCAAACGATCAATCGTGGACTCGAAGTCCTCCATCGACGCCGTCACGACCTTCAGGATCGAGCACGCGTCGCCGGTCACGCGGTGCACCTCCATGACCTCCGGCCAGTGCAGCACCTCGGGATCGCGCAGCACGCAACGCGGGCCGTAGCACGACATCGTGATCAGTGCGACGACGTGCCGGCCGGCCTTGGCCGGGTCGACGTGCGCGTGGTAGCCGGTGATCACCCCGGCGGTCTCCAGACGGCGAACCCGCTCGGCGACCGCCGGGGGTGAGAGGTGGACCCGGCGGGACAGTTCGGAGTATGAAAGCCGGCCGTCATCCTGCAGTTCGCGCAGCAGCGCCCAGTCCATGCTGTCCACGGACACCTTCCGTTCGAAAAGTCGATCAGCCCGGACGGTTTCCATACCGTACGTGAGCAGCCCGAACGACCGTTGATCCACTATTTCGTGGAGGTGGGTCACCGTACCAGGATTGAGGTGTGAGCGGTCCGGTCCTCGACTTTCCCGATCAGGTCCCCTACGACGCGTACGTCCACGCCAGCACGCTGCACTCGCTGCAGCAGCCGCTGACCAAGGACCCCGGCGAGATGTCGTTCCTCGTGGTCAGCCAGGTGATGGAGCTGTGGTTCGGGCTGGCGTGCCACGAACTGCGCGACACCCAGCGGCTCCTGCGCGAGGACGACGTGTGGGGGGCCCTCGCCCCGCTGCGGCGCATCAAGCTGCATCTGGAAGGGCTCGTCGCCGCCTGGAACGGGCTGCGCTGGATGACGCCGCCCGACTTCAACCGCTTCCGCGCGCAGCTCGGCGAGGCCTCGGGCTTCCAGTCGGCGATGTACCGCCAGCTGGAGTTCCTGCTCGGGCTCAAGAGCGAGGCGCTGATCCGCCCGTTCAAGCGGCAGGCCGACCTGTACCAGGACCTGACCGCCGCCCTGCGCGCGCCGAGCGTGTGGGACGACGTCACCGCGCTGCTCGCCCGGCGCGGCTTCGAGATCCCCGCCGAGGTGCTGCGGCGCGACCACACGCGCGAGTACGAGCCGTCGCCGCAGGTCGAGCGGGCCTGGGTGGAGATCTACCGCGACGACCGCGCCGACAACCCGCTCTACCTGCTCGGCGAGGCGCTGACCGACGTCGCGGAGGTGTTCGGCGACTGGCGGTACAAGCACCTGACCGCGGTACAACGGACCATGGGCAACAAGCCGGGTAGCGGCGGCTCCTCGGGCGCGGCCTGGCTGACCCGCAGCATGGCGCGGGTCGTCTTCGCCGAGCTGTGGTCGGCCCGGACGGTGATCTGATGCGGCTCGCGCAGGACGAGGCCCGGCGGCTGGACGCCGCCGATCCGGGGCACCGGGAGCTGTTCCTCGTGCCACCCGCCGAGGGCGGCGAGCGCCCGGAGACGGCGTACCTGGCCGGCAACTCGCTCGGCCTGCAGCCGCGGGCCGTGCGGGGTGAGCTGCTGCAGGAGCTCGACGAGTGGGCCCGGCTCGGCGTCGAGGGGCATCTGGAGGCGCGGCGGCCCTGGCTGCCGTACCACGAACTGCTGCGCGAGCCGGCCGCCCGCCTGGTCGGCGCGCTGCCGGCCGAGACGGTCGTGATGAACTCGCTGACCGTCAACCTGCACCTGCTGATGGTCTCGTTCTACCGGCCGCAGGGCCCGCGCACGCTGATCGTCGTGGAGGACACGGCGTTTCCGTCGGACAGCTACGCGGTGCGCAGCCAGGCGGCCTTCCACGGCCTCGACCCGGACGCGACGGTGGTGCGCACGAACGACCCGCTGGCGGCGATCCGCGAGCACGGCGACCGCATCGCGCTGGTCCTGCTGGGCGGGGTCAACTACCTCACCGGCGAGCTGATGGACATCCCGGGGATCACGGCGGCGGGGCACGCGGCCGGCGCGGTCGTCGGGTGGGACCTGGCGCACGCGGCCGGCAACGTCCCGCTGCGGCTGCACGAGTGGGGCGTCGACTTCGCCGCGTGGTGCTCGTACAAGTACCTCAACAGCGGGCCGGGAGCGGTGGCGGGCGCGTTCGTGCACGAGCGGCACGCCGGCGGCGACCTGCCCCGGTTCGAGGGCTGGTGGAGCACCGAGCCGGCGACCCGGTTCGAGATGGCGCCGGTGTCCCGGCCGCCGCGGACCGCCGACGCGTGGCAGGTGTCCAACCCGCCGATCCTCGCGATGAGCGCGGTGCGCACGTCCCTGGAGCTGTTCGACGCGGTGGGCATGCCGGCGCTGCGGGCCCGCAGCGAGCGGCTCACCGCGTACCTGCAGTCGCTGCTGGACCCGATCGGCGTCGAGGTGGTGACGCCGCGCGACCCGGCGCGGCGCGGCTGCCAGCTGTCGCTGCGGGTCGCCGACGCCGGCGGGCTGAGCAAGGCCCTGCGGCACCGGCACGGGGTGATCGCCGACAGCCGCGAGCCCGACATCGTGCGGCTGGCGCCGGTGCCGCTGTATTCGACGTACCACGACTGCTGGCGGGCCGCCGCCGCGATCGCCCAGGAGGTGGGGGCATGAGCGGTCTCTCCGGCCGTGGGCTGCGGGGCTCGCAAGCCCACTCCTCGCCCACGCATGTCGCCGTGATCGGGGCCGGGCTCACCGGCAGCCTGCTCGCCTGTTACCTGGCCCGGCGCGGGCACACCGTGACCGTCTACGAGCGCCGCCCCGACCCGCGCACCACGGCGGCGGAGCGCGGCCGGTCGATCAACCTGGCGCTGTCGGAGCGGGGCATCGACGCGCTGCGGCGGGTCGGCCTGCACCAGCGGGTGCTCGTCGACGCGCTGCCGATGCGCGGGCGGATGATCCATCCGGTCGACGGCGAGCTGGACTTCCAGCAGTACAGCCTCGACGGGCGGCGGGCGATCAACTCGATCAGCCGGGGCGCGCTCAACAACGCCCTGCTCGACGAGGCCGCCGCCACCCCCGGGGTGCGCATCGTCTTCGAGCACCGGCTCACCGGGCTCGACCCGCTGGTGTTCGCGACGCCGGCTGGCGAGGCGAAGGCGGCCGCCGACGTCGTCATCGGCGCCGACGGGGCCGGCAGCGCGGTGCGCGGCCAGCTGCTCGGCATGGGGCTGCTCGACGAGTCGGTCGACTTCCTCGACTACGGCTACAAGGAGCTGAGCATCGCGGCGGGACCGGACGGCGACTTCGCCATGGACCCCGGCGCGCTGCACATCTGGCCGCGCGGCACGTCGATGATGATCGCGCTGCCCAATCCGGACCGGACGTTCACCTGCACGCTGTTCTGGCCCCACGGCGGCACGTCGAGCCTCGCCTCGCTGGGCAGCCCGGCCGCGATCGAGCGGCACTTCCGGGCGGTCTACCCGGACGTGGTACCGCTGATGCCGAACCTGGTCGAGGACTACCGGCTCAACCCGGTCGGCCTGCTCGGCACGGTCCGCTGCGGGCCGTGGCAGGCGGCGACGCCGGGCGGCCCGGTCGGCCTGATCGGTGACGCCGCCCACGCGATCGTGCCGTTCTACGGGCAGGGCGCCAACTGTGGCTTCGAGGACTGCGTCGTGCTCGACCGGGTACTCGACGAGACCGGCGACGACTTCGCCGCCGCGCTGCCGCTGTTCGACACCCGCCGCCGCGACGACGTCGAGGCGATCGCGACCATGGCGCTCAACAACTTCGTGGAGATGCGGGACAAGGTGGCCTCGCCGGTGTTCCAGCTCGGCAAGAAGATCGAGCACGCGCTGGAGCGCGCGCTGCCCGGCCGGTACGTGTCCCGCTACGAGCTGGTCTCGTTCAGCACCACGCCCTACGCGCAGGTGCGGGACCGGGTGCGGCGGCAGCACCGGGTGCTCGGGGCGGTCGGCGCGCTCGCGCTCGGCGGGCTCGGCGCGCTCGGCGCCGCCGTGGCCAGGGGGCGGCGGCGATGACCCTGCGGCACTTCATCGGCGGGCGCTTCGTCGCCACCGATCCGACGTTCGCGAAACTGAGCCCGGTCACCGGCAACCGCATCACCGAGGTGTGCGAGGCGGACCGGTCCACTGTGGACGCTGCGGTGGCCGCGGCGCGGGCGGCCGTGCGCGGCCCATGGGGGCGCACCAGCGAGCTGGAGCGCGCCGCCGTGCTGCGCCGGATCGCCGACGAGCTGGAGCGGCGCTTCGACGACCTGGTCGCCGCCGAGGTGGCCGACACCGGCAAGCCGGTCAGCCAGGCGCGCACGCTCGACATCCCGCGCGGGGCGGCCAACTTCCGGGCGTTCGCCGACATCGTCGCCGCGGCGCCGGCCGAGTCGTTCACCACCGTCACCCCGGCCGGGGGACGCGCCCTCAACTACGCGGTGCGCAAGCCGGTCGGCGTGGTCGCCGTCGTCGTGCCGTGGAACCTGCCGCTGCTGCTGCTGACCTGGAAGGTGGCCCCGGCGCTCGCGTGCGGCAACGCGGTCGTGGTCAAGCCCTCGGAGGAGACACCCTCCTCGGCGACGGTACTCGCCGAGGTGATGTCCGCCGCCGGCGTGCCCGACGGCGTCTTCAACCTCGTGCACGGGTTCGGGCCGGACTCGGCGGGGGAGTTCCTCACCCGCCACCCGGACGTCGACGCGATCACGTTCACCGGCGAGTCCGCGACCGGTTCGGCGATCATGCGGGCCGCCGCCAACGGGGTGAAGGCGGTCTCGTTCGAGCTCGGCGGGAAGAACGCCGGCCTAGTCTTCGCCGACGCCGACCTCGACGCGGCCGTCGCCGGCTCGGTGCGCTCCAGCTTCACCAACGGCGGCCAGGTGTGCCTGTGCACCGAGCGGCTGTACGTGCAGCGCCCGGTCTTCGACGAGTTCGTCACCCGGCTGGGCAAGGCGGCGTCCGCCCTGGCCTGGGGATGGCCGCAGGACGAGGGCACCGCCACGATGCCGCTGATCTCCAGGCAGCACCGCGAGAAGGTGCTCGGCTACTACGACCTCGCCCGCACGGAGGGCGCCACGGTGGTGACCGGCGGCGGGGTGCCGGCGTTCGACGACGCCCGCGACGGCGGCGCGTACGTCCAGCCGACCGTGCTCGTCGGCCTCCCGCCGGACGCGCGGACCAACCGCGAGGAGATCTTCGGGCCGGTCTGCCACGTCGCGCCGTTCGACACCGAGGAGGAGGCGTTCGCGCTGGCCAACGACAGCGACTACGGCCTCGCCGCGACCGTGTGGACCCGCGACGTCGGCCGGGCGCACCGGGCCGGCCTGGCGCTGGACGCCGGGCTGGTCTGGGTCAACACCTGGTTCCTGCGCGACCTGCGCTCGCCCTTCGGCGGCGTGAAGGCCTCCGGCATCGGCCGTGAGGGCGGCGTGCACTCGCTCAACTTCTACTCCGAGCTCACCAACGTCTGCGTGGATCTCTCATGACCGATGTGCAGAAGGCGGCCGAGGCGCTGCTGGCCGCCTACGAGACCGGCACCCCGATCCCGCCGCTGCGCGGGACGGTGCTGCCGGAGGGCGACGTCGCCACGGCGTACGCCGTGCAGCGGGCCCAGGCCGAGCGCTGGGAGGCGGCCGGGCGGCGGCCGGTCGGCGCGAAGATCGGCCTGACCTCGCCGGCCGTGCAGAGCATGTTCGGGGTCTTCCAGCCGGACTTCGGCGTGCTCTACGCCGACATGGCCGTGCCCGACGGCGCCCCGATCCCGGCCGGGCTGCTGCTCCAGCCGCGCGTGGAGGTCGAGGTCGCGTTCGTGCTCGGCCGGGACCTGCCGGACGAGCGAGTCACCGTGGTCGACGTCATCCGGGCCACCGAGTACCTGCTGCCGGCGATCGAGGTGGTCGACTCGCGCATCGCCGGCTGGGACATCTCCATCGTCGACACCGTGGCCGACAACGCCTCCAGCGGCCTCTACGTGCTCGGCACCGCGCCGCGCCGGCTGGCCGACGTGGACCTGCGGTTGTGCGGCGCCGTGGTGAAGCACGCCGGCGAGCCGGTGTCGGTCGGCGCGGGCGCGGCCTGCCTCGGCAACCCGGTGCACGCGGTCGCCTGGCTGGCGAGCACGCTGGCCGCGGCCGGCCGCCCGCTGCGCGCCGGCGACCTCGTGCTGTCCGGCGCGCTCGGCCCGATGGTGCCGGTGCCCGTGACGGCCGCGGGACCGGTGTACGAGGCGCGGGTCTCGGGGCTCGGGTCAGTCCGGGCCGTTTTCGAAGGCAGCGTCGAAGGGGCGAAGACATGACCGTAGGCGTGGCGGTCATCGGGTCGGGCAACATCGGCACCGACCTGATGATCAAGGTACTGCGGCTCTCCGAGTCACTGGAGATGGTCGCGATGGCCGGCATCGACCCGGACTCCGACGGGCTCGCCCGGGCGCGGCGGCTCGGCGTCGCCACGACCGCGGCCGGCGTCGACGGCCTGGTCGCCATGCCCGAGTTCGCCGGCGTGCGGATCGTCTTCGACGCGACGAGCGCCGGGGCCCACCGGCACCACCACGAGGTGCTGCAGGCACACGGCCGCCGGGTCGTCGACCTCACGCCCGCCGCGATCGGGCCGTACGTCGTGCCGCCGGTCAACCTCGACGAGCACCTCGCCGCGCCCAACGTCAACCTCGTGACGTGCGGCGGGCAGGCGACCGTGCCGATCGTCGCCGCGGTCGGGGCGGTGACCCCGGTCGGCTACGCCGAGATCGTCGCCTCGATCGCCTCGAAGTCGGCCGGCCCCGGCACCCGGGCCAACATCGACGAGTTCACCGTCACCACCGCCCGCGCGCTGGAGGTCGTCGGCGGCGCCGCCCGGGGCAAGGCCATCATCGTGCTCAACCCGGCCGACCCGCCGCTGCTGATGCGCGACACCGTGTACTGCGTTTGCCCCGACCGCGACGCCGACCGGACCGCGATCGCCGCGTCGGTCGAGGCGATGGTCAAGGCGGTCGGCGGGTACGTGCCCGGCTACCGCCTCAAGCAGGAGGTCCAGTTCTCCGCCGACCCCGAGGGGCTGCTCGTGTCCGTGTTCCTCGAGGTCTCCGGCGCCGGGCACTACCTGCCCGCCTACGCCGGCAACCTCGACATCATGACCTCCGCCGCGCTCCAGGTCGCCGAGAGGATGGCCCGGTGAGCGAGCGGCTGTACATCCAGGACGTGACGCTGCGCGACGGCATGCACGCCATCGCGCACCGGTACACCGTCGAGCAGGTGCGCACGATCACCGCGGCGCTCGACGCGGCCGGGGTCGACGCCATCGAGGTCGCGCACGGCGACGGCCTGGCCGGGTCGAGCGTCAACTACGGCCGCGGCGCCGCCACGGACCCCGAGTGGATCGCGGCGGCCGCGGAGGCGATCACCAACGCGAGGCTGACCACGCTGCTGCTGCCCGGGATCGGCACCATCGCCGATCTGCGGCAGGCCCGGGACCTCGGGGTCACCAGCGTGCGGATCGCCACCCACTGCACCGAGGC
This sequence comes from Dactylosporangium sp. NPDC051485, assembly GCF_040682015.1. Classification (NCBI taxonomy): domain Bacteria; kingdom Bacillati; phylum Actinomycetota; class Actinomycetes; order Micromonosporales; family Micromonosporaceae; genus Dactylosporangium; species Dactylosporangium sp. NPDC051485. The sequence continues at coordinate 19,071 of NZ_JBFAZW010000064.1, read as the reverse complement.
CGACATCGCCGCCCAGCACATCGGCTGGGCGCGGGAGCACGGCATGGACGTCTCCGGCTTCCTGATGATGTCGCACATGAACCCGCCCGCGGCGCTGGCCGAGCAGGCCAGGCTGATGGAGTCGTACGGCGCGCACTGCGTCTACGTCACCGACTCCGGCGGCCGGCTGCTCATGCGCGATGTCGCCGAGCGGGTCGACGCCTATCGCCAGGTGCTCGACCCGGCCACCCAGATCGGCATCCACGCCCACCACAACCTGTCGCTCGGCGTCGCCAACAGCGTCGTCGCCGTCGAGCACGGCACCGTGCGGGTCGACGCCTCCCTCGCCGGGCAGGGCGCCGGCGCCGGCAACGCGCCGCTGGAGGTGTTCGTGGCGGTCGCCGACCTGATGGGCTGGGCGCACGGCTGCGACACGTTCGCGCTCATGGACGCGGCCGAGGACCTGGTGCGGCCGCTGCAGGACCGTCCCGTGCGGGTCGACCGGGAGACGCTCTCGCTGGGCTACGCCGGGGTCTACTCGAGCTTCCTGCGCCACGCCGAGCGGGCCTCGCAACGCTTCGGCGTGGACGTGCGGGACATCCTGGTGGAGCTGGGCCGCCGGCGGATGGTCGGCGGCCAGGAGGACATGATCGTGGACGTCGCCCTCGATCTGGTGAAGGAGCGCGAATGACCCTGGCAGATCTGCTCGATGAGGCCGAGCGGACCCGCACGGCGATTGCCCAGGTGGTCTCGCAGAGCGGCGCCGATGCCGACGAGGCGTACCGCATCCAGGAGGCGCTCGTGGCGCTGCGGGTCGGCCGCGGCGAACGGCTCGTCGGGCTCAAGCTCGGCCTGACCAGCCGGGCCAAGATGGCGCAGGTCGGCGTCGAGCAGGTGATCTGGGGCCGGCTCACCGACGCGATGCGGGTCGAGGACGGCGGCACGGTCGACGCCGGCCGGTACATCCACCCCCGGGTCGAGCCGGAGGTGGCGTTCCGCCTCGACGCGAACGGCGCGGCCACCGCCGTCGCGCCCGCGCTGGAGCTGATCGACTCCCGCTACGCCGACTTCAGGTTCACGCTGCCCGACGTGATCGCCGACAACACCTCGGCGGCCGGGTTCGTCATCGGTGCGTGGCAGCCGCTGCCGGCCGGCCTGGACAACCTGGGCGTGCTGCTGGAGGTCGACGGGCGGGTCGCCCAGATCGGATCCACGGCCGCCATCCTGGGCGACCCCCGCCGGGCCCTCGCGGCCGCGGCCACGCTGGCCTCCTCGGCGGGCGTACTGCTGGAGGACGGCTGGGTGCTGCTCGCCGGCGCCGCGACGGCGGCCGTGCCGCTCGCGCCCGGTGCGCACGTGCGCGCGGTCGTCGATGGCCTGGGCACCGCCTCCCTGCGGGCGCTGTCATGATCGTCGAGGGCGCGGCCCGGCCGCGCGGGCGGTTCCCGCACGTGAAGGTCGCGGGTGGGTTCGCGTTCGTCTCCGGCACGTCGGCGCGCCGGCCCGACAACACCATCGCGGGCGCGTCGGTGGACGAGCTGGGCACGACGAGCCTCGACATCCGCAAGCAGACCCGGGCCGTGCTGCGCAACATCGATGACATCCTCGCCGCGATCGGCGCGTCGCTCGCCGACGTGGTGCAGGTGACCACGTATCTCGTGAACATGAACGACTTCGGCGGCTACAACGAGGTCTACGGCGAGTTCTTCGACGAGAGCGGGCCGGCCCGCACCACCGTGGCGGTGCACCAGCTGCCGCACCCGCACCTGCTGATCGAGATCCAGGCCGTCGCGCTGATGCCCCGGTGCAGTGCCCCAGAGGAGGCCGGCAATGACTGACATGTCCCCGGTGAGCTTTCCCGACTGGCTCGCCGAGAACCAGCACCTGCTCAAGCCGCCGGTCGGCAACAAGCAGCTGTTCCCGACCGGGTCGGACTTCATCGTGATGGTCGTCGGCGGCCCCAACCAGCGCACCGACTTCCACGTGGACCCGTACGAGGAGTACTTCTACCAGATCAAGGGCAACATGCACCTCAACGTCATGACGCCCGACGGCCCCGATACGGTACACCTCGAGGAGGGCGGGATGTGGCTGCTGCCGGGCAACATGCCGCACTCGCCGCAGCGCGAGGCCGGCTCGATCGGCCTCGTGGTGGAGCGGGTGCGCGAGGAGGGGACCCTGGAGAAGTTCCAGTGGTACTGCCCGTCGTGCGGGCACAAGGTGCATGAGGTCGAGCTGCAGGTGCGCGACATCGTGGTCGACCTGCCGCCCGTGTTCCAGGCGTTCTACGAGGACGAGCAGGCGCGAACCTGCACCCGGTGCGGCACGGTCCACCCGGGCCGAGCATGAGGGTCGACGTCCACACCCACCTGGTGCCGTTCGGCTGGCCGGACCTCGCGGCCGAGTGCGGCGGCACCGGGTGGCCATGGCTGCGCGTCGACTCCGAGCGCGCGGCAATGATCATGGTGGGGTCCACCGAGTTCCGGCCGATCGGCCCGGCGGCGTGGGACGCGCCGACGCGCCTGGAGGACATGGGCGACGACGGCGTCGACCTGCAGGTGATCTCCCCGACGCCGGTGTTCTTCTCCTACGACCGCCCGGCCGACCAGGCGGTCAAGGTCGCCCGGATCTTCAACGACCTGACGCTGAAGCTGGCCGCCGAGGGCGCGGGCCGGTTCGTGCCGTTCTGCCAGGTGCCGCTGCAGGACCCGGACGCGGCCTGCGCCGAGCTCGACCGCTGCCTGGCCAACGGGCACGGCGGCGTCGAGATCGGCAACCACGTCGGCGAGCGCGATCTGGACGACCCGGGCATCGTGTCGTTCCTGCAGCACTGCGCGGCGGTCGGTGCGCCGGTGTTCGTGCACCCGTGGGATATGCCGGCCGGTCCCCGCCTGGACCGGTGGATGGCCCGCTGGCTGACCGGCATGCCGGCCGAGACCCACCTGTCGATCGTGGCGATGATCCTCGGCGGGGTCTTCGACGCGGTACCGCCGTCGCTGCGGATCTGTTTCGCGCACGGCGGCGGCAGCTTCGCCTTCTGGCTCGGCCGTGCCGAGAACGCCTGGCACCGCCGCGGCGAGGTGGTCCGGGGCCGCTCGGCCCACCCGCCGTCGCACTACGTGGACCGCTTCTCGGTCGACTCCGTCGTGTTCGACCCGGCCGCCCTGCGGCTGCTGGTCGAGACGCTGGGGGAGGACCGGGTCATGGTGGGCAGCGACTACCCGTATCCGCTGGGCGAGCGCCCGGCCGGCGCGGTGGTCGACCGGGCCGGCTTCCTGAGCGAGGCCCAGCGCGCGAAGCTGCTGGGCGGCAACGCACTGCGGTTCCTCGGGCGCTGACCACGGCCCGGCGCCGCTTCCGGCCCGCGGTTTTGTGTTTGTGAAATTTTGTGAACAGATCCGCTCCGGTATCCCCCGCGCGGCCGGATAGCTCCGCCATGAGCTGTATCTTTCCTGTTCACCGCGGGACGCATCTTGTTCACTGAACTCGCGCCTGATAGAACAACGGGCAGGTCGGGCTCACCGAGGAGTGAACATGGCAGACTCTCCCCTTCTCTCCCGCCGCTCCGTACTTCAGCTCGGCGGCGTGGGCGCGCTCCTGCTCGCCACCGGCGCCTGCGCGAGCGGCAGCAAGAACACCCCTTCGTCGTCGGGCTCCGGCGGCGCCAAGTCGTCGACCCTGAAGATTGCGGTGTCCAGCTACATCAGCAGCTGGGACCAGGACTTCGTCGGCTTCGACCTGACCGCCCTGATGCTGTACAAGAACGTCTTCCCATACATGATCGATTACGGCGTGAAGGCCGTCGGCGGCAGCAAGATCCTCGATACCGACAACATCATGCCGACGTTCGCCGAGTCCTTCGAGCCGGACGCCGCGAAGAAGGTGTGGACGCTCAAGCTGCGCAAGGGCTTCAAGTTCCCCAGCGGCAACGAGCTCAAGGCCGCCGACGTGAAGTGGTCGAAGGACCGGGCGTTCGCCGCCAAGGCCAACGTCGCCGGCATCTACCGCACGATCGGCCTCACCAAGGCCGAGCAGGTCGTCGTGGTCGACGACTACACGGTCGAGTTCCATCAGGAGTTCCCGAGCGCGCTGACCCGGCAGATCCAGGCCATCTCGCTGTACGTCTTCGACTCGGTCGAGGCGAAGAAGCACGCCACCGACGCGGACCCGTGGGCCAAGGAGTGGTTCGCCAAGAACCCGCCCACCGGCGGCTACTTCAACGTCAGCAAGGCCACCCAGGGCCAGGAGATCGAGCTCACCGCGAACGAGGCCTACCCGGGCCCGGACCCGGCCCGGACCAGGACGATTCGCATCTCGGTCGTGCCGGCCGCCGCCAACCAGCGGCTACAGTTGCAGGCCGGCGACATCGACGTGGCGCTCGGCGCGAGCCCGCGCGACATCAAGGACCTCAAGAGCGCCTCCGGCGTCACGGTGCTGTCGGCGGCCAGCAACTCGCAGATCGCCATCCAGATGTCCACGACCACCGCGCCGTTCGACGACGTCAACGTGCGCAAGGCGCTGGCCTACGCCACGCCCTACGAGCAGATCATCAAGAACGTCTACGGCGGCGACGCCCGGCCGACCAAGAGCATCGTGCCGCTGGACATGCCGGGATACTCCGAGAAGGGGTACCCGTACACGTACGACATCGACAAGGCCAAGGCGGCGCTCGCCGCGTCGGGCAAGACCTCGATCAGCTCGGAGCTGGTCTTCCAGGCCGACAGCGACGAACAGCAGCAGCTCGCCGTGCTCGTGCAGAGCGAGGCCCGCAAGGCCGGCATCGAGCTCAAGCTGACCCCGCTCGACCCGGCGACGCTCGCCGACCGGCGCGGGAAGAAGAACATCCCGCTGCAGATCACCTCGGGCCAGCTGTGGGTCAACGACGTCGAGTACATGCTGGCGACGAGCTTCGTGCAGGGCGCCAACCTCAACTACGCCAACTACACCAACCCGAAGATCGAGCAGCTCTACGAGCAGTCGCACACCACCGTGGACACCGGCGCGCGCAACCAGCTCTGGGCGCAGGTGCAGGAGGTCATGGCCGAGGACGTGCCGTGGGTCGTGATCTGCCAGCCCAACTTCAACCTGCCGGTGCGCAAGTCGGTGGCCGGCTGGGTGCAGCCGATGGACGGCCTGGCCCGCCTGCGCTACCTGGGTGCGTCGGCGTAGATGCGTATCCTCCGGTTCGTCGCCCGCCGGCTGCTCCAGCTCATTCCGGTCCTGCTCGGGGTGGTCGTACTGACATTCCTGCTGGTCCGGGTGCTGCCCGGTGACCCGATCCGGACCATCCTCGGGCCCAACGCGACCGCCGCCGACGAGGCGGCGGCGCGGGCCCGCTTCGGCCTCGACCGTCCGCTGTGGCGCCAGTTCACCGACTACCTCGGCGGCCTGGTCACCGGCGACTTCGGCACGTCCATCCAGAGTGGACAGTCGGTCGGCAGCGAGATGGCGCTGCGGATCGGCCCCACCATGGAGCTGGTCGTGCTGGCAGTGGCGATCGCCGTGGTGATCGCCACCGTCGCGGGCCTGTGGTCGGCCCGGCACGCGAACCGGGCCGGCGACCACGGCATCCGGGTGCTCGCGCTGATCGGCAACTCGATGCCGGAGTTCTGGCTGGGCCTGGTGCTGATCCTCGTCGGCTACGCGGGCCTGGGCTGGTTTCCGGCGCCCAGCGGCCGCGTCGACCCGGACACCGACCTCACCCCGATCACCGGCGCCGACGCGCTCGACGCCCTGCTGACCGGCAACATGCCGGCGCTGACGTCGGCGCTGTGGCACCTGGCGCTGCCGGTGCTCACGCTCGTCATCGCGATCGTGGCCCCGCTGCTGCGCAGCGTGCGCGCGTCGGCGCTGGAGGTACTGCGCTCCGAGCCCTACGCGGCCGCCGAGGCCCACGGGCTGCCCGGCCGGCTGCTGCGCCGCGGTTACCTGGTGCGGGCGGCCCTGGTACGCCTGCCGTCGCTGGCCGCCCTCGTCTTCGGCTTCGCGATCGGCTCGACGGTGCTCATCGAGTACGTCTACTCCTGGCAGGGCTTCGGGCAGTGGGCGCTGCGCGGCCTGCTCTACCGCGACTACCCGGTGGTGCAGGCGTCGGTGCTGGTGATCGCGCTCTGCTACGTCGTGGTGTTCCTGATCGCCGACGTCGTGCACGCCATGCTCGACCCGAGGGTGAGGATCTGATGTCGTTGCTGCGCACCGGCCGCCGCCGGCAGGACCGCGACGGCCGCTTCGGCACCGTCCTGGTGGCCACCGGCGCCGGGATCCTGGCCGTCGTCGCGCTGGCCGTGCTGCTCGGCCCGCTGCTCACCCCGTGGGGACCGAACCAGATCGACGGGGACGCGCCCACCCTCGCCGAGCCCGGCGACGCGCACCTGTTCGGCACCGACGTCAACGGCATGGACGTGTGGAGCCGGCTGCTGTACGCCGGGCGCGTCGACCTCGGCATCGCGATCGCCGCGGTCGCCGCCGCCGTCGTGCTGGGCAGCACCCTGGGCGTGGTCGCCGGCTACTTCGGCGGCTGGCTCGACGACGTGCTGATGCGCCTGACCGACATCTTCCAGGCGTTCCCCACGTTCATCCTCGCGCTGGCCGTCGCCGCCCTGCTGGGCAGCGGACCGCTCAACCTGACCGTGGCGATCGCGCTGGTGAACGCGCCCGCCTACGCCCGCCTGGTGCGCGCCGAGGTGCGCACGATCCGCGACCTGACCTACGTCGACGCCGCGCGCACCTCCGGCGCCTCGACGATCGGGCTGCTGTGGCGGCACGTGCTGCCCAACAGCCTCACGCCGGTGCGGGTGATCGCCCCGCTCAACTGCGGCTGGGCGATGCTCACCCTGGCCGGCCTGTCGTTTCTCGGGCTGGGCATCGCGGTGCCCGACGCCGAGTGGGGCGCCATGATCAGTCTCGGCACCAGCGACGTGGTGGCGGGCCGGTGGTGGACCTCGGTGCCGCCCGGCATCGCACTGCTCGTCTGCGTCCTGGGCTTCAGCCTCCTCGGCGAGGGCCTGCAGGAGCGCGCCGACCGGGTCCGACGGTGAGGAGCCGCATGAGCCTGCTTTCGATCGACAACCTCTCCGTCGTCATCGGCGGGCGCGTCGCCGCGCTCAGCAACGTCTCGTTCACCGTCGACACCGGCGAGGTCGTGGGGCTGGTCGGGGAGAGCGGCGGCGGCAAGAGCATGGTCGGCCGGGCGATCGTCGGCATGCTGCCCACCGGCTCGGTGGCGACCGGCCGGGTCGGCTTCGACGGCATCGACGTGCTGACCATGTCCGCCGAGCGGCTGGCCCACCACCGCGGCCACGGTGCCGCGATGTGCTTCCAGAACCCGCGCGGCGCGCTCAGCCCGACCCGGACCGCGGGGCGGCAGCTGGTCGACCGGCTGCGGACCCATCAGGACATGGACGGCGAGCGGGCCCGCTCGTCGGCGCTGGAACTGTTCGAGGCGGTCGGCATCCGCAGCGCCCGGCGCCGCCTCGACGCCTACCCTCACGAGTTGTCCGGCGGCATGGCCCAGCGGGTGATGATCTCGCTCGCCGCCGGGTGCGCGCCGCGCCTGCTCATCGCCGACGAGCCGACCACCGGCCTCGACGTCACGCTGACCGCCGAGATCCTGCGCCAGTTCCGGCACGCCGCCGACAACGACGGCCGGGGCGTGCTGCTGGTCTCCCACGACATCGACGCGATCGCGGCCGTGTGCGACCGCATCGTGGTCCTCTACGCCGGCACCGTCGCCGAGACCGGCCCGGCCCGGCGGGTGCTGACCGCGCCGGCGCACCCGTACACCCGGGCGCTGCTGCGTTCGGTGCCCGACCTCGACGGCCGGCCCGTGGTGGTGACGCCCGGCGCGATGCCGCTGCTGCGCGAGGCGCCGGCCGCGTGCCCCTTCGCGCCGCGCTGCGCGCACGCCGAGGACGACTGCCGGACCGCTCGCCCGCAGCCGCAGCGGCAGGGCCGGCAGTGGACGGCGGCCTGCTTCCACCCGCTGCACGACGCCGTCGAGGCGGGGCAGGCGACCGACGTGACGGTCGGGACCCCCGCCCGGCGGGCCGCGGCGACCGAGGGCGCCGAACCCGTGCTCGTCGTGGACGACGCGCACGTGGTCTACAAGAGCCGGTTCGGCCGGGGCGGGCACCACGCGCTGCGCGGGGTCAGCCTCACCGTCGCCAAGGGCGAGCGGGTCGGCGTCGTCGGCGAGAGCGGGTGCGGCAAGTCCACCCTCGCCCGGCTCATCGTGGGGCTGGCCAAGCCGACCAGCGGCAGCGTCACGGCCGCCCGCAGCGCGCTGGTCTTCCAGGACCCGATCGGCTCGCTCAGCCCGCGCCGGACCGTCGAGGACGCGATCGGCGAACCGCTGCGCGCGCTCGGCGTCCCCGCCGCGCAGCGGGCCGCCCGGGCGGCCGCCGCGCTGGACCGGATGGAGCTGGACCGCTCGATCCTCACCCGCCGGCCGCACGAGCTCAGCGGCGGCCAGGCGCAGCGGGTCGGCATCGCCCGCGCGCTCGTCGCGGAGCCGGACCTGATCGTCTTCGACGAGCCGACGTCGGCGCTGGACGTGACCGTGCAGGCGCAGATCCTCGCGGTGATCGACGATCTCGCCGCGGACCGCTGGCGCGGCTCGGTGTTCATCTCGCACGACCTCGCCACCGTCCGCGGGTTCGCCGACCGGGTCGTCGTGCTCTATCTCGGCCGGATCGTCGAGGAGGGGCCGGTCGAGGAGGTCTTCGCGCGGCCGCGGCACCCCTACACGCGGGCGTTGCTGTCGCGTGGCCTCTCGCCCGGCACGGCCCTGGTCCGCGACCTGGAGGAGGCCGACGCGGCGACCGGATGCGCGCTCGCGGCCCGGTGCCCGTTCGTCGCCGACCGGTGCCGCGGCGAGGACCAGCAGTTGCAGCAGTACGGGCAGAGCCGGGCCGCCTGCTGGCGGGTGCCGGAGATTGGGGAGTTGGTGTGAGTCTCAGGCTGGCCGTCGACATCGGCGGCACCTTCGTCGACGCGATGGAGCTGGACACCCGGACCAATCAGGTGCGGTTCCGCAAGGCGTCGACCACCCCGGCCCGCCCGGCCGACGGCGTGCTCGCCGCGGTGGCCGCGCTCGGCACGGACCTGTCCGACGTCGAGCTGTTCATCCACGGTACGACGCTGGGCCTCAACGCAGTGCTGGAGCGCCGCGGCGCCGCGACCGGCATCATCACCAACGAGGGCTTCCGGGACGTGTTCCTGATCGGGCGCGGCAACGTCCCCTCCGACCACATGTACGACTTCCAGTACGAGCGCCCGCCGAGCCTGGTGAAGCGCCGGCACACGGCGGGGGTGAAGGGGCGGCTGGACTACAAGGGCCGCGTGGTCGAGGACCTCGACGCCGAATCCGTGCTGGCCGCCGCCCGCGAGCTGGTCGAGGTGCAGGGCGTGCGGTCGATCGCCATCTGCTTCCTGCACGCGTTCCTCGACCCGTCGCACGAGCGCGCCGCGGCGGCCCTCATCCGCGAGCGTTACCCCGACGTCAGCCTCTCGCTGTCGACGGACATCGCGCGGGAGTACCGCGAGTACGAGCGCTCCAGCACGACCGTGCTGGAGGCGTACATCCGCCCGATCTTCGAGCGTTACGTCGACGAGCTGGAGCGGGGGCTGGCCGACGGCGGTTTCGCCGGGCGCTTCCTCATCATGCGCTCCGGCGGCGGGTCGATGACCAGCGAGGCGGCCAAGCGCTCGCCGACCCACACCGTCCTCAGCGGACCGGCCGGCGGCATCGTCGGCGCCGCGTACCTCGCCGCCGCGCTGGGCCGCGACAGCCTCCTCACCTTCGACATCGGGGGCACCTCGCTCGACGCGTGCGTCATCGAGCAGGGCAGCGCGGTGGCCGCCCACGAGGCGCAGCTGGAGCACTTCCCGCTGCTGATCCCGACGTACGACATCCGCACCATCGGCGCCGGCGGCGGCTCGATCGCCTGGCTCGACCGAGGCCTGCTCAAGGTCGGCCCGCAGAGCGCGGGTGCCGACCCGGGCCCGGTCTGCTACGGCCGCGGCGGCACCCGCCCGACCGTCACCGACGCCGCCGTCGCGCTCGGCTACGTGGACCCGGACCGGTTCCTCGGCGGCGAGATGGGGCTGCAGGCCGACGAGGCCCGCAAGGCCCTCGACGAGCAGGTGGCCGGGCCGCTCGGGCTGCCGGTCGAGGCGGCGGCCGCGGGCATCTTCGACGTGCTGCTCGCGCGCACCGTCGGCGCGGTCCGGCAGATCACCGTCGAGCGCGGCCGCGACCCGCGGCAGTTCTCGCTGCTCGCCTTCGGCGGCGCCGGGCCGCTGCTGGCGCCGCTGCTCGCCCGGGAGATGGGCATCGCGGAGGTCGTCGTGCCGTTCGCGCCGTCGGGCTTCTCGGCGTGGGGCATGCTCAGCGCCGACATCGAGGACAACTTCAGCCGTACCCTCATGACCCCGCTCGACGAGATCGAGCCGGCCGCGGTCGAGGCCACCTTCGCCGAGATCGAGGCGGAGGCGATGGAGTCGCTGAGCGCGCAGGGCGTGCCCGCGCAGCTGGCGGTCCTGCAGCGGCAGCTGGAACTGCGCTACCTCGGGCAGGAGCACAGCCTCACGGTCACGATCGGGCGCGGCACCCTCGACCCCGGCAGCGCGCGGGCCGCATTCCAGGAGCTGCACGCCGCCCGGTACGGCCACGCGATGCACAACCGCCTGCAGATCCTGAACCTGCGCCTGCGCGCGGTGGGCCGCACGGCGAACCCGACGCTGGTCGAGCAGCCGCCGGGCGACGGGAACCCGGCGCGGGCCCTGCTCGGGCACCGGGACGCGTTCGACTTCGGCACCCGGGCGGTCGTGCCGTTCGCCGTCTACGACCGGTCGCTGCTCGCGCCGGGCGACGCGTTCGACGGGCCGGCGCTCGTCGACGAGGGCACGTCGACCACCGTGGTGCCCTCGGGCCAGCGGGTCTCGGTCAACGCCTGCGGCTACCTGCTGGTGCGTGCGGCATGACGACGCTGGATGGCGCTACCGCCGAGGTCGTGCGCTCCTACCTGCTCGCCGCGGCCGAGGAGATGCGCGCGACGCTGATCCGCACCTCGTTCAACCCGGTCATCTACGAGGTCCACGACTTCGGGCTCTCGCTGTACGACGCCGACCTGCGCCTCGTCGCCGAGGCGACCGGCCTGACGTTCTTTCTCGGCGCCAACGACTTCTCGCTGCGCAAGGGCGTGGAGTACGTCGGCCGGGAGAACCTGCACCCCGGCGACGTGGTGCTGCTCAACTACCCGTACTGGAACGCCGCCCACGCCTACGACGCCACGCTCTTCGCGCCGGTGTTCGAGCCGGACGGGCCGCTGGTCGGGTTCCTCTGCGTGCGGGCGCACTGGATGGACCTCGGCGCCAAGGACCCCGGCTACGTGCTCGACTCCACCGACGTACACCAGGAAGGCATCCTCTTCCCGGGCACCAAGGTCGTGTCGCGCGGCGAGCCGGTCCGGGAGATCCACGAGCTGATCCGGTTCAACTCGCGCATGCCCGACGAGGTGATGGGTGACCTGCACGCCCAGATCGCCGCCCTGCGCACCGGCGAGCGCCGGCTGCTGGAGATCGTCGAGAAGTTCGGCCGCCCGACCGTCGAGGCGACGGTCGAGCGGATGATCGCCGACGGCGCCGCCCGCACCCGCTCAGCCCTGGCCGCGCTGCCGCAGGGCTCCTGGACCGCCCAGGACGTGCTCGACGACGACGGCATCACCGACGAGCCGATCCACATGAAGGTGACCGTCACGATCGCCGACGGCGCGTTCACGGTCGACTTCGACGGGTCGTCGCCGGCCGTGGCCGGGCCGGTCAACATGCCCTACGGCGCGACCGAGGCGATCTGCAAGGTCATCCTCAAGTCGCTGACGTCGGCCGACCAGCCCTCCAACGCCGGGACCGTCGCACCGCTGGTGGTGAAGGCGGAGCCCGGCACGCTGTTCCACGCCGTCTACCCGCAGCCGACGTTCACGCTCTGGACCGGCATCGTCGCGGTCGAGCTGATCCTCAAGGCGCTCGCGCAGGGCATGCCCGACCGGCTGCCGGCCTCGTCGGGCGGCGACGTGCCCGGCTTCATGATGGTCGGCGTCCACCCCGACACGGGCGCGCTGTTCGCGGTCTCCAACAACGAGCCCGTCGGCTGGGGCGGCACGGCGCACCACGACGGCATGAACGCCGCCACCCACGTCTCCGGCAGCACCGGGCGGATCACGCCGATCGAGGTGCTGGAGGCGCGGACCGGGATGTTCTTCGAGCGGATGGAGATGCGCACCGACTCCGGCGGTGCCGGCCGGTTCCGCGGCGGGGCAGGCCTGCGCCGGGACATCCGGTTCGTCACGCCGGGGGAGTTCCTGTCGGTCATCAAGAAGACCAAGTCCCGGCCGTGGGCGCTTGCCGGCGGGCTGTCCCCCGAGGCGAACCGCGTGATCATCTTCCCGGGTACCGACCGGGAGCAGTCGGTCAGCACGAAGCGCACCGCCGTCGCCGCCGGGGACCGGGTCACGCTGCTGACCGCTGGGGGCGGCGGGCACGGCGACCCGCGCGAGCGCGACCCGGACCTCGTGCGCGAGGACGTTGCCGAGGGGTACGTCTCGGCGCAGCGGGCCCGCGAGGTGTACGGGGTCGAGGATGCCTGAGGTCGACGGCGCCACCGCCGAGGTGGTGCGCAGCTACCTCGTGGCCGCGGCCGAGGAGATGCGCGCCGCGCTCGTGCGCACCGCGTTCAACCCGGTCATCTACGAGGTCCACGACTTCGGCATCTCGATCTACGACCCCGACCTGCGCCTGGTCGCCGAGTCGACGGGCCTGTCGCGCTTCCTCGGCGCCAACGACTACTCGATCCGCAAGGGCGTGGAGTACGTCGGCCGGGACACGCTGCGGCCGGGCGACATCGTGCTGCTCAACTACCCGTACTGGAACGCCGCGCACGCCTACGACGCGACGCTGTTCGCGCCCGTGTTCGCCGGCGACGCGCTCGTGGCCTTCCTGTGCGTGCGGGCCCACTGGATGGACCTCGGCGCCAAGGACCCCGGCTACGTGCTCGACTCCACCGACGTACACCAGGAGGGCCTGCTTTTTCCGGGCACCCGGGTGTTCGCGGAAGGCGAGCCGGTCCGGGAGATCCACGAGCTGATCCGCTTCAACTCGCGCATGCCCGACGCGGTGCTCGGCGACCTGCACGCCCAGGTGGCGTGCCTGCGCACCGGCGAGCGGCGGGTCGCCGAGCTGTTCGCCACGTACGGCCGGGAGACGGTGGGCGCGGTGGTCGACGCCGTCATCGACGCCGCCGCGCAGTCCGCCCGGGAGGCCGTCGACGCGCTGCCGCAGGGCTCGTGGACGGCGCAGGACTGGCTCGACGACGACGGGATCACCGACGAGCCGATCCTGATGCGGGTCACCGTGACGATCGACGGCGGCACGTTCACCGTCGACTTCGCCGGCTCGTCGCCGGCCGTGCCGGGCCCGGTCAACCTGCCCCTCGGCGCGACCATCGCCACCTGCCGGGTGGCGTTCAAGGCGATCACCACGCCGGCCGAGCAGACGAACGCCGGCCACTTCGCGCCGCTGGTCGTGCGGGCCGAGCCGGGCACGCTCTTCCACGCCGTCTACCCGGCCGCGACGTTCACCCAGTGGACGGGCACCGTCGCGCTGGAGCTGATCTACAAGGCGCTGGCGCAGGGCATGGGCGGCCGGCTGCCGGCCTCGTCAGGCGGGGACGTGCCCGGCTTCATGATGGTCGGCGTCCACCCGGACACCGGATCGCTGTTCGCGGTGTCCAACAACGAGCCGGTCGGCTGGGGCGGGACGCCCGGTCACGACGGCATCGGGCCGGCCAACCACCCGTGCCAGACCCAGGCCCGGATCACGCCGGTCGAGGTGCTGGAGGCGAAGACCGGCATGTTCTTCGAGCGGATGGAGATCCGCACCGACTCGGGCGGGGCCGGCCGGTTCCGCGGCGGGCCCGGGCTGCGCCGGGACATCCGGTTCGTGACCCCGGGCGAGTTCCTGTCGGTGATCAAGAAGACCAAGTCCCGGCCCTGGGCGAGCGACGGCGGCGCGGTCCCGGAGGCGAACCGGATCCTGCTGTTCCCCGGCACCGCCCGGGAGCGCGCCGTCAGCACCAGGCGCACGCCCGTTGCGGCCGGCGACCGGGTGACGGTGCTGACCGCCGGCGGCGGGGGACACGGCGACCCCGCCCTGCGCCATCCGGACGCGGTCCGCGAGGACGTGGCCGACGGCTACGTCTCCGCCGGCGCCGCCCGCACGATCTACGGAGTGCAACCATGAGCCTGCTGCTGGAGAACTGCACGGTCGTCGATGGGCGTATCCAGCCGGTCGAGGACGCCGCCGTCTGGGTGGTCGGGGAGCGCATCGCCGCCGTCGGCCCGCGCGAGCGGGTGCTGGCCGAGGCCGGCGGCGACGCGACCCGCATCGACCTCGGCGGCGCCTGGCTCACCCCGGGCCTGGCCAACATGCACACCCACCTGTCGCTCACCCTGCCGGGCACGGCCGGCGACCGGCTCAAGCAGATGGGCCCGCACGAGCTCGCGCTCTACATGGCCGACGGAGCCCGCCGCACCCTGCACTGCGGCGTGACGACGGTCCGGTGCGTCGCCGAGAAGGACCACGCCGACTTCGCGCTGCGCCGGTCGATCGAGGCCGGCCGCGCGCCCGGACCGCGGATCTTCACCGCCGGCCGCGCCCTGGTGTGCACCGGCGGCCACGGCCACGAGAGCAGCGACACCCTCGAGTGCGACGGCGCCGACGGCTTCCGGCGCGGGGTGCGCGAGCAGGTCAAGGCCGGCGCCGACCTGATCAAGGTGATGATCTCCGGCGGCATCGCCGGCCGGCACGAGTCGATCGACACCCGCCAGTTGCACGCCGACGAGCTGGCGGCGGTACTGAAGACCGCGCACGACTGGGGGCGGCGGGTCACCGCCCATGCCGGCCCGGCGCCGGTCATCACCGAGGCGGTCGAACTGGGCCTCGACTGTGTCGAACACGGCTACGAGCTGACCGCGGAACTGGCCGCGCTCATGGCCGAGCGCGGCACCGCCCTCGTGCCGACCCTGCTCGTCACCCGGTGCAAGGCGTTCTTCGACGAGCTTGGCGTCCCGGAGTGGATGCAGCAGCGGTCGCTGGGCGCGGGCGAGCGGCACCTCGAGAGCTACCAGCTCGCCGTCGCCGCCGGGGTGGAGGTGCTGCTGGGCAGCGACATGCCGCCGTTCTGGCAGTTCGAGGGCACCAGCGCGACCGTGCGCGAGCTGGAGCACATGTCGGCGGTCATCGGTCCGCAGCGGGCGCTCTACGCCGGCACGCTCGGGCCGGTGCGCTGGCTGCGGGCCGAGCACGACCTGGGCACGGTCGAGCCGGGCAAGTACGCCGACCTGATCGCGATGGACGACGACCCGACGGCCCGCACCTCGGCGTTTCGGGGCGTGCGGTGGGTGATGAAGGGAGGCGCCGTGGTGCGCGACGACCGGGCCGGGGTGCGGCCGTGACCGCCCGCGTGGAGATCGCCGCCGCGATCGACGACATGTACGCCGCCTTCCTCGCCGGCGACCGGGGCCGCTTCGACGCCCACCTCGACCCCGAGGTCACCACCTGGGAGACACATCTGCCGGGGCCGCTGCGCACGCGGGCCGAGCTGGACGAGTACCGCGACCGGCGGGACTCCGCCGGCCAGCGTCCGCGCCCGGCCGAGCTGTCCGCCCACGCCAAGCGGATCGACGTCTTCGGCGACGTCGGGGTGGCCCGCTACGAGCTGCACGCCCGGGCCGAGGGCGGGGTGTCCGTCACCCGCGTCACCGACGTGCTGCGCCGCACCGGCGACGGCTGGCGGATCGTGCACCACCACGCGGAGCTGGTGCGGCCGTGAAGCGCCTCGTCGCCCACCGCGACGGCGAGCCGCTCGACGTGCTCGCCGTCGCCGACGTGCCGGACGACCCGGAGCCCGGCCCGGGCCAAGTGACCGTCGCGGTCGAGGCGGTCGGTCTCAACTTCCTCGACGTGATGCTGTGCCGCGGGACCTACCCGGTGCGCCCGGAGCCTCCGGTCACGCCCGGGGTCGAGTTCAGCGGCCGGGTCCTGACCGGGCCCGACGCCGGCCGCGCGGTGATCGGTTGCCCGGCGCTGCCGCACGGCGCCCTCGGCGAGACCGTCACCATCGACGCCGGCCTGCTCGTGCCGCGGCCCGCCGCGCTCGACCCGGTGACCGGCGCGGGGATCCCGGTGACGTACCAGACCGCGTGGTTCGCCCTGCAGCGCGCCGGGGTATCCGCCGGGGACACCGTGCTCGTGCACGCCGGGGCCGGCGGCGTCGGCGTCGCGGCCACCCAGCTCGCCGTCGCCCGCGGCGCGCGGGTGATCTGCACCGCCGGCGGCCCGGCGAAGACCGAGGCGTGCCGCGCCAACGGTGCCGGCGTCGCGATCGACTATCACGCCGAGGACTTCCCCCGGGCCGTGGACGCCGCCACCGGCGGCGCGGGCGTCGACGTGGTGATCGACCCCGTCGGCGGCGACGTGTTCGCCCGCTCGCTGGACTGCCTCGCCTTCGAGGGCCGCATCGTCGCCGTCGGCGCCGCGGCCGGCCCGCCGCCGGCGGTCGACCCGATGCGCCTCGTCGCCCGCAACGCCACCCTCGTCGGCCTCTCGTGGGGATCGGCCTACCCGTGGCGGCGGCCGGACGAGGTCGCCGCCGCCTACGAGGCCCTGTTCGTGCTCTGCGCCTCGGGCGCCGTGCAGCCGCCGGTCAACCGGGTCGAGCCGCTCGAAGGGGCGCCCGCCGCGCTGCAGGACCTGGCCGCCGGGCGCACCACCGGCAAGATCGTCGTCCGGATCGGAGGGTGAGGAATGTCCGAAGACAACGACATGGAGATCTACGACCTCAGGGTCACCGTCGAGCAGATCGAGGGCCGCTCGGTCTGCGGGATGGCGGTCGGTGACTGGTTCGAGCTGGAGCGCAGCGCCCACCTGCGGCTGCCCGACGGCAAGCACTTCTGCGTCTACGCGCTGGCGGCCGTCCTGCCGTTCCTGGCGGCCAAGCAGCGCGCGCTGCCGGCCGGCGACTGGCTGGAGCGCGACACCCTGTTCTGCTGCCCCGATCCGGAGGAGCGACTGGTGATGCGGGTCGAGCGCACCCGGCAGCGCGGGATGCGCTCGGGCGACCTCACGTGAGCGTGCCGGCAAGGGTCGAGATCGGCCTGGGCATCCAGAGCGACAAGCGGCCCGGCGACTACGCCCGCCTGGCCCGGGCGGCCGAGGCGCACGGCTTCGACGTGCTGACCGTCTTCGGCGACCTCATGTTCCAGCCGCCGATCTTCCCGCTGCTGGAGATGGCCGGCGCCACCTCGCGGGTCCGGCTCGGCGCGGCCTGCCTCAACCCGTACTCCATGGCGCCCTACGAGATCGCCGGGCAGGTCGCGGCGCTCGACCTCGCCTCGGCCGGCCGCGCCTACCTCGGGCTGGCCCGGGGCACCTGGCTAGGCGCGGTCGGGATCGACCAGCCCCGGCCGATCTCGGCGCTCGGCGAGGCGGCCGAGGTCGTCTACCGCCTCCTCGGCGGCCGGACCGACGGCTTCGACGGCCGGGTGTTCCGGCTCGCGCCGGACGTCGCCCTGCGCTATCCGGTCCAGCGGCCCGACCCGCCGCTGCTGATCGGCGCCTGGGGCGCGCAGGGCGCGGCGCTCGCCGGCCGGATCGCCGCCGAGATCAAGGTCGGCGGCAGCGCCAACCCGGCGATGGCCGGCGTGATGCGCGAGCGGCTGCGGGCGGGCGCCGAACCGGCCGGCCGGTCGGTGAGCGACGTGCGGATCGTGCTCGGCGCGGTGACCGTGGTCGACCGGGACGGGGCCGCGGCCCGGGCCAAGGCCCGCACCGAGGTCGCGATGTACCTCGCGGTGGTCGCCGAGCTCGACCCGACCGCGGGCGTGCCGGCGGATCTCGTCCGCCGGGTCGCCGAGCTGGTCGACCGGGGCGAGCACGAGGCCGCCGGCCGGCTCGTGCCCGACGACGTGCTCGACCTGTTCGCGTTCTCCGGCACGCCGGAGCAGGTCGCGGCCCAGGCGCAGGCGCTCATCGACGCCGGCGTCGGGCGGGTGGAGTTCGGCACGCCGCACGGGCTGACCGACGACGGCGGCGTGGAGCTGTTGGGCGGCGCGGTGCTGCCCCTGCTGCGGCGGGAGGCGCCATGACTGCCGCGGCGATGGGCGGACGGCGGCGGCGTGGACCTGCTTTGCGGCGTGCCGCGGCGATGCGCAGGCGGGCTTGCCGCGCTCCTGGATCGGTTCCCACTGCTGAAGGTAGGGCGGCGTGAACGTCGACGTCATCGTGGGCCCGGACGTGGTCGCCGACCTCGACCTGGTGCGCGAACTCGCCGCGGCCGAGTTCGCCGGGCTCGGCGTGGAGGGCGCCGTCCACGCGGCGCCGGACCTCGCGGCGGCGCTGGAGGCCACGACCGGCGCCGTCGTCGCGCTGCCCGGGCCCACGGCATCGGCCCGGGCGCTGATGGCGACGCCGGGCCGCCACGCCCCGCGCACGGTGTGGCTCGACCTGACCGCGACCGGGCCACAGCCCGTCGCGGCCGGGTCGGAGCACCATCAGGGCCGCGAGATCTGGGGCGTCACCTGGGCCGTCCGGCGGGCCGTGCACCGGCTGCGGCACCCGGCCCGGCGCATCGCCTACGGTCCGGACGCGGAGCAGTGGGGCGAGCTGCGGCTGCCCGCCGGCACCGGCCCGGCACCCGTCGCGGTGCTGCTGCACGGCGGCTTCTGGCGCTCGGTCTGGGGTGCCGACCTCATGGACGCGATGGCGATCGACCTGGCCGAGCGCGGGTTCGCCGCGTGGAACCTCGAGTACCGGCGCCCGGACCGCCACGGCTGGGCGGCCACGACGGCCGACGTCGCCGCGGGCCTGGCCTTCGCGGGCGCCGCCGATGCCCGGGTCGACCCGTCGCGGCTGGCGCTGTTCGGTCATTCGGCCGGCGGGCAGCTCGCGGTGCGGGCAGGTAGGTGTGCGCGATCCAGTAGAGGTCCGGTTCCGCGAGCCACTCGGCGAGCGCGTACCCATCGACGATCTCCAGCTTGA
>NZ_JBFAZW010000063.1:0-68205 GCF_040682015.1 Dactylosporangium sp. NPDC051485 | reverse complement strand
GCACAGGCGGGAAAGGCCCCGGCGGCGACCCGGCCGCAGGCCCGGAAACCGGCGCCCCGCCAACGCTGCCCGGGCCACCGGCGCCGGGAGCGGGGAACGGAGAGGGCCCGGAAACCGGCGCGCCACCAACGCTGCCCGGGCCACCAGCGCCGGGAGGGGCGAACGGGGAAGGCCCGGAGATCGGCGCCCCACCGACGCCGCCCGGACCGCCAGCGGGACCGGCGAACACGGGAGGCCCGGAAACCGGCGCCCCACCCGGGAACGCCGGCGCACCGAAAGCAGGCGGCCCGGAAACCAAAGGCGGCCCGGAAACGACAGGCGGCCCGGAAACGACAGGCGGCCCGGAAACGACAGGCGGCCCGGAAACGACAGGCGGCCCGGAGACAACGGGCGGGCCGGGGGTGACAGGCGGCCCGGAAACGGGGCCGGACATGACGGGCGGCCCGGAGACCACCGGAGGAGCGGACGTCGGGAAGCCGACCGGCGGCACCGGCTGCGTGTCGTCGCTGGCCCGGTAGCCGGCCGCGGCCGACGGCAGCTCCGAGGTCGACGCGGCCGACCCGGCCTGGAACGCCGCCGTGGGCGAGCCGGCGTAGGCCGGCCGGGCGACGGGCGGGGTGGCGGCCGGCCCGTGGCCCAGCGGGTACTCGTGGACGTCGGGCGACTCGACCGCGGACTCCGGCGCCAGGGGCACTGCCCGCGGCCAGGCCCGCCACCGCTTCACGCTCGCCGCGGCGATCAGCAGGGCCACGCCCAGCACGGCCGTCGTGCCGTTGCGGATCGGGCCGGTGAGGTCGACTGTCACGAAGCCGAGGTCCAGGTCCTTCGGCAGGCTCTTCAACGCCGACAGCGGGTCGATGAAGAGGCTGACGTATGTGGCCAGGAGGGCCAGGCCGGCGACGATCGGGCCGACCGGGGAGATGCGCAGGGTGGCGATCAGGCCGATGAGCAGGCCGGCGCCGAGCAGATACGCGGCGGGCACGAGCAGGTCGATCGAGTCGAAGGCGCCGCGACTCTGCCACTTGTCCACGGTGTCCGCGGATTTGGGTTGACCGATGGCGATCAGCAGCCACGCAATCGGTGCGATCAACATCCCCGCGATCAGGCTTCCGACGTGTCGCATGGGTCGCACCGTACCGTCTTTGCCATGACCGAGCACACCGGCCGATCGCCCAGCCGTCCCACTGGTTACTCGCGGGTCACGCTGAGCCGGATCATGACCGCCGTGGACGTGAATCTGTACGGCACGGTCCATGGCGGCGTGATCATGAAGTTCATCGACGACGTTGCCGGTGCGGCGGCGGCGCGGCACAGCGGCGGGACGGCCGTTACCGCCTCGATCGACGAGATCGCCTTCCTCGAACCGTTGCGCGTCGGCGACCTCGTGCACGCGTATGCGCAGGTCAACTGGACCGGCACGACGTCGATGGAGATCGGCGTGCGCCTGGAGGCCGAGCGGTGGGACGAGGTGAGCGAGGGGGAGCCGGTCGTGGTGGCCACCGCGTACCTCGTGTTCGTCGCGGTCGACGCGGACGGCAAGCCGCGCCCGCTGCCCGCGGTGGTGCCCGACTCCCCGCAGAACGAGGGCCGCTGGCGAGAGGCGGAAATCCGACGCGAGCACCGCCTGGCGCGACGGGAGGCCATCCAGAGCCACAGAGAGCACCAGCGGCACAGGGAGCACCAGCGCCAACGAGACAAGACGTGACGGGGGTGCGGCTGCCACACAGAAGCGCGGGATCACGTAGTGGGCGCCCACACTGAACCAGCGTTTGGGTGTACGGCAAGATGGTTCAATGGCGAAGATGCTCTGGCGGCCCCCAGCGGACGTGCTCGATCGCACCCGGATCGGCGCCTTCGCGAAGTGGCTGGCGGAGCGGGGCCGGAGCTTCCCCGAGGGTGACTACCAGGCGCTGTGGCAGTGGTCCGTCGACCACCCGGGCGAGTTCTGGCAGGCGATCTGGGACTACTTCGAGGTCATCACCCATGAGCCGCCGACCGCCGCGCTGGCCGACGCCCGCATGCCGGGCGCGAACTGGTTCCCCGGCGCGCGGCTCAACTACGCCGAGCACGTGCTGCGCATGCCGGGCGTCGCCGACGACGAGCCGATGGTCCTCGCCTGGTCGCAGACCCGGGAGCCGGTCACGCTTACCGCCGCCCAGCTGCGCGAGCAGGTGCGCCGGGCCCGGGCCGGGCTGCGGCGGCTGGGGGTGGGGCCGGGCGACCGGGTGGCCGCCTACGCGCCGAACATCCCCGAGACGTTCGTGCTGATGCTGGCCACGGCGAGCCTGGGGGCGATCTTCTCCAGCTGCGCGCCGGAGTTCGGCACCCGCTCGGTGGTCGACCGCTGGCAGCAGATCGAGCCCAAGGTCCTGGTGGCCGTCGACGGGTACCGCTACGGCGACAAGCCCATCGACCGCGCCCCCGAGGTGGCGGCCATCCGGGCGGCGCTGCCCTCCGTCGAGCACGTCATCAGCATCGGGTACCTGCACGAGTCCGCCGGGAACTGGGGCGAACTGCTCGCGGACACCGACGAGCCCCTCGAGTTCGCCGCGGTGCCGTTCGAGCAGCCGCTGTACGTCCTCTACTCCTCCGGTACCACGGGCCTGCCGAAGCCGATCGTGCACGGGCACGGCGGCATCCTGCTCGAGCACCTCAAGATGCTCGCCCTGCACCATGACCTCGGCCCCGGCGACCGGTTCTTCTGGTTCACCACGACCGGCTGGATGATGTGGAACTACCTCGTCTCCGGCCCGGCCGTGGGCGCCGCCGTGGTGCTGGTCGACGGCAACCCGGCCCACCCCGACCTCGGATGGCTGTGGCGGGTCGCCGACGAGAGCGGGACAACGTACTTCGGCACGTCCGCCCCGTTCCTGCTCTCCTGCCGCAAGGCCGGCATGGTGCCGAAGGATTTCGCCGACCTGAGCCGGCTGCGCGGGGTCGGCTCGACCGGCGCGCCGCTGCCGCCCGAGGGCTTCGAGTGGGTCTACGAGGCCGTGTCGGACAAGGTGCTGCTGGCGTCGGCCTCGGGCGGTACCGATGTCTGCACCGCCTTCGTCGGCGGGGTGCCACTGCTGCCGGTGCGGGCCGGCGAGATCGCCTGCCGGGCCCTCGGCGCGCGGGTCGAGGCCTACGCCGCGGACGGCACGCCCGTGGTCGGCGAGCTGGGCGAGCTCGTGATCACCGCCCCCATGCCGAGCATGCCGGTCGGCTTCTGGGGCGACGAGGACGGCTCCCGCTACGCCGACGCCTACTTCGGCACCTACCCGGGCGTCTGGCGGCACGGCGACTGGATCACCATCGACCCCACCGGCGCCTGCGTGATCACCGGCCGTTCCGACGCCACCCTCAACCGGGGCGGCGTGCGCCTGGGCACGAGCGAGTTCTACTCGGTCGTCGAAGGGCTGGACGAGGTCGTGGACTCCGTGGTGGTACACCTGGAAGACCCCGAGGGTGGCGCCGGCGAGCTGCTGCTGTTCGTGGTGCCGGCCCCGGGCGTGGCGCTGGACGGTGCGCTGAAGGCGCGCATCGCGCGGGAGCTGCGCACCGCGCTCTCCCCGCGGCACGTTCCCGATCAGGTTTTCCAGGTGGATGCCGTACCGCGGACGCTGTCGGGCAAGAAGCTCGAGGTACCGGTGAAGCGGATCCTCACCGGCACCCCCGTCGAGGCGGCGGCGGCCAAGGGCGCGCTGGCCAACCCCGAGTCGCTGCGCTACTTCGCCGAGATCCGCGCCGCCCAGGTGGCCGCCGGGGCCTAAATCTGCTCGGCCTGCTCGGTCGCGGCCCGGGCGGACAGCTTCTCCGGGTCGCTGTTGACGCTGAGCACGATGCTGGCGCCGGCCGCGAGCGGGGCGATCAGCCACTCGACCGGGTCCGGGTGGGCGACCGCGTCGATGAGCACCCGCCCGCCCGGCAGGCCCAGCGCGCGGCCCTTGACGACGAGGTCCTCGGTGCCGCTCGGGTCGGCCGGCCCGGGGAAGTGGTCGCCGAACTGCCGCACCTCGGCCACGTAGTCGGCCCAGCCCGCCGGCACGCCGCCGCGCATCGGCAGGCCCATGGGGGCCAGGCCCAGCACGTACCGGTCGGCGGGGCCGGGCGCGCCGGTCTCGGCCGCGGCCAGCGAGGCGAACTCGACGTCGGCGCCGGCCGCGGTCGGCTCGCCGTAGGCGACGCTCAGGCCGGCCGTCCAGGCGCCCAACAGGATTGTGGCGGTCTGCCAGTGTGCAGGCAGGCGCACCGCGGCCACGTCGCCCGGGCCCAGGCCGCAGCCGTCGACGAGCAGGTTGGCCGTCTTGGCGACCCAGTTGGCCAGCGTGGCCCCGGACAGCTCGGTCCGCTCGCCGGTCGCGTCGTCGTAGAACGTCAGGAACGGAAGTGACGGGTCCTTACCGACAACTGCCGCAAAGAGTGAAGGAATTGTATTACCCATATGTCCGAAAATTCCCTTCCATAGCATTCCGCTCGAGCCACGAGAGGATGGGAGCGGGATGGGCGTCTGGGCAACGCGACGATACCGGCGCGGCAGGGTGCTCGCTGCCGCCGGCTGCGCCCTGACCCTGCTCGGTGGCCTGACCGCCGGCGGCGCCACGGCCCGCCCGTCCGACCCGCCGGTCGCCTCCGACGGCCTGACCTCGCTGATCGAGTGGGCCAACCCGGCCGCCAAGGCCCCCGGCGGCGCCGGCGTGCCGACGCACGTGACCCGCGTGGAACTCGGCGACTTCGACCGCCCGGCGGCCGGCGCGATCGCGTCGCGCGACCCGCTCGCCGGCGTCCCGCTGGCCGAGGGCTACCACCGGACCACCCGCAGCCGCACCCTCACCATCACCCGGCCGGCCACCGCCCCGTTCAGCGCCGTCGGCGTCACCTGGCGCGAGACCGGGCGGATCGCCGGCGTGAGCATCGCGGTCCGGGCCCACGCCCCCGGCGGCGACTGGGGCCCCTGGCGGGCCGTCGGCGCCGGCGAGAACGACCGCGACCCGGTGATGGTGCCCTCCAGCGGGCGGCCCGGCGCGCGGCCGAGCCCGTCGCCGAGCGCCGGGCCGGTCGAGCGCGGCGGGGCCGACCTGGTGTGGGTGGGCCGCAGCGACGGGGTGCAGATCGCGGTGAGCACGGCCGGCGCGCCCGCGCCGCACGACGTCGCGGCCGACCTCATCGACCCGACCGACTCGCCCGGTGACGCCGTCGCGGTGCGCCCGCCGCAGGACGCCCCGGCCGCGCTGCGCCCGTCCATGCCGGCGATCAACTCCCGGGCCTCTTGGGGCGCGAACGAGCAGGTCATGGGCTGGCGGCCGCGGTATGCCCCGCTGGTCAAGGCCGTCGCCGTGCACCACACCGCGACCGGCAACGACTACGCCGAGTCGGACGTGCCGAAGATCCTGCGCTCGATCTACGAGTACCAGACGGTCAGCCGCGGCTGGGGCGACATCGGCTACAACGTGCTCGTAGACCGCTTCGGCCGGCTCTGGGAAGGCCGCTCCGGCGGGCTGAGTCGTCCGGTGGTGGGCGCCCAGGCGGGCGGCTTCAACACCGGTACCGCGGGCATCGCGATGATCGGCGACTACCGCACCACGCCCGTCCCGCCGGCCGTGGTGGAGGCCGCCGCGCAGTACACCGCGTGGAAGCTCGCCCTGAGCCAGGCCATCGACCCGCGCGGCAGTGTGACGCTCACCGGGGGCGGGTCGACGTCGAAGTACCCGGCCGGCACCGCGGTCACCGTGCCCCGGGTCTTCCCTCACCGCCAGACCAACCCGACCGAGTGCCCGGGCGCGAAGGGCCTGGACGCGCTGCCGGCCATCCGCGACCGCGCCGCCGCGCTGCTCGGCGACCTGGTCAGGCCGGGCGCGGTGCGCGCGCGGCTGGCCGCCTACCGGCCGGCCGACGGGACCGTGCGCGTGGCGGGGTCGCCCGACCCGATCTTCACCTCGGGGCCGAACGAGATCGCGGTGCCGGCCGACTACGACGGCGACGGCCGGTCCGACATCGCCACCTGGTCGCCGACCACCGGCAACTGGACCATCCTGCTGAGCGGCTCGGGCCGCACGACCGTCCAGTGGGGGCTGCCCGGCGACGTGCCGGTCCCGGCCGACTACGACGGCGACGGCAAGGCCGACCTCGCGGTGTTCCGGCCGGCCAACGGGGTCTGGTACATCAAGGGCGTCGGCGAGTTGCAGCTCGGCCAGCCCGGCGACCAGCCCGTGCCCGGCGACTACACCGGCGACGGGCGGGCCGAGCCGGCGATCTGGCGCCCCTCCACCGGGCTGTGGGCCATCCGGGCGATCCGCGAGTGGCAGTTCGGCGAACCGGGCGCGATCGCGGTGCCGGCCGACTTCGACGGCGACGGCGTCATGGAGCCGGCCGTCTGGTCCCCGATGACCCAGCAGTTCACCATCGACGGCCAGGCGCCGGTGAAGCTCGGCGATCCGGGTGACACGCCGGTGCCCGGACAGTACGACGGGGACGGCCGGGCGGATGTCGCCGTTTACCACGACGGGCGGTTCGACGTCCGCGGTGTGGGCAAATATGAGGTAGGCGCGCCCGGCGACGTACCCATGCCGTTGTATTAAGAAGTAGCTGTACTGAGAAGTAGCGTTCACGCGCCGCGATGAACTGAACACGTGAGTTGATTCAGGCTGAATCCTGGGTGGAACTCACGTCGCTAGTCGCGTCGTGGACATCGATCATCGGCGGAACGGGCGTAGTCTCTGACCGAGACGTCGCATCGAGTCCAGATCGAGTCCAGAAGGAGTCGCCAAGTGACCCCCGGCCGCCCGCCCCGCGTGCTTGTTGACGCCACGAGTGTCCCGGCCGACCGAGGCGGTGTAGGACGCTACGTCGACGGCCTCTTAGGCGCGCTCGGTGCGCTCGAAGCCGACCTTGCGGTCGTCTGCCAGCGCACCGACGCCGAGCGCTACGGCCGGCTCCTGCCCAACGCGCGGATCATGTCCGCCCCCGCCGCGGCGGCCCACCGCCCGGCCCGCCTCGCGTGGGAGCAGACCGGCCTGCCGATCCTCGCCCAGCAGGTCGGCGCGCAGGTGCTGCACTCGCCCTTCTACACGTGCCCGCTGCGGGCCGGCTGCCCGGTCACGGTGACCGTCCACGACGCCACCTTCTTCACCGAGCCGGAGCACTACGACAAGTCCCGCCGCACGTTCTTCCGCTCGGCCATCAAAACGTCGCTGCGGCGCGCCAGCCGGGTGATCGTGCCCAGCAAGGCGACCCGCGATGAGCTGATCCGGCTGCTCGACGCCGACCCGACGCGGATCGACGTGGCCTACCACGGGGTGGACTCCGAGGCCTTCCACGCGCCCAGCGACGACGAGAAGGCGCGCGTGCGGGCCCGGCTTGGGCTCGGCGCGCAGGAGTACATCGCCTTCCTCGGCGCCAAGGAGCCCCGCAAGAACGTGCCCAGCCTGATCCGCGGCTGGGTCGCCGCCGTGCGCGACCACGAGCACCCGCCCGCGCTGGTGGTGGCCGGCGGCCAGGGCCACGACGACGAGATCGACGCGGCCATCGCCGAGGTGCCGAGCCACCTGCGCCTGCTGCGGCCGGGTTACCTGCGCTACGCCGACCTGCCCGGCTTCCTGGGCGGCGCGGTCGTGGCCGCCTACCCGTCCTTCGGCGAGGGCTTCGGCCTGCCGATCCTGGAGGCCATGGCGTGCGGCGCGCCGGTGCTCACCACGCCCCGGCTGTCCCTGCCCGAGGTCGGCGGCGACGCGGTCGCCTACACCGGCCCGAGCCCCGACGAGATCGCCCGCGATCTCGCGGCGCTGCTCGACGACACCGAGCGGCGCACCGCGCTGGCCAAGGCGGGCGCGGCCCGGGCCAAGGAGTTCACCTGGGAGTCCAGCGCCGAGGTGCACCTCGCCGCCTGGACCCGGGCGGCGAGCCCGCGCGGCCTCATCGGGTGAGACCGGACGTCGCCCTCCGGAGCGGCCCGGGCGGCGAGCCCGCACGGCCTCGTCGGGTGACGGCGGACGTCGCCTTCCGAAGCGGCCTGGGCGGCGAGTTCGCGCGGCCTTGCGGGGTGACGCCGGACGTCACCCTCCGAAGTCGATTCAGGCGATTCTGGTAATGAATGCGATACCTTCAAGTTGTGACAAGGTGGCCCGCACTGGGCATGATGAGGCCGTGTTGTACGCGGTGATCCCAGCAGGCGGCAGCGGCACGCGGCTCTGGCCGCTGTCGCGGGCCGGCCATCCGAAGTTCCTCCACGCCCTGACCGGCACCCCGTTGTCGCTGCTCCAGGCGACGTACGGGCGGCTGGAAGGCCTGGCGACGCCCGAGTGCACCTTCGTGGTGACCGGGGTGGCGCACGCGGCCGCGGTCGCCCGCCAGCTGCCGGGCCTGCCGGAGGGCAACATCCTCGTCGAGCCCACCCCGCGCGACTCGTGCGCCGCGATCGGGCTCGCCGCCGCGGTCATCGCCCGCCGCGACCCGCACGCCGTGATGGGCGCCTTCGCCGCCGACCAGCTGGTCCGCGACGTGCCGGCGTTCACCGACACCCTGCAGCGGGCCATCCAGGGCGCCGAGGACGGCCTGCTGATGACCATCGGCATCACGCCGACCCACCCGGAGACGGGCTACGGCTACCTGCACGTCGGCGAGCGCGTCGGTGCGGGTGACGTGTGCAAGGTCGCCGAGTTCGCCGAGAAGCCCGCCATCGACGTCGCGCAGCGGTATCTGGACTCGGGGGAGTACCTCTGGAACGCCGGCATGTTCGTCTGGCGGGTCGACGTGTTCCTCGACGAGCTGGCCCGCCAGCAGCCCGCCCTGCACGACGGCCTGCGCCGCATCGCCGAGGCCTGGGACACCCGCGACCGCGAGGAGGTCCTGGCCGAGATCTGGCCCGGCCTGACCAAGATCTCGGTCGACTTCGGGGTGATGGAGGGGGCCGGCCGCGCCGGCCTGGTCGGCACCATCCCGGGCAACTTCGGCTGGAACGACGTGGGCGACTTCCACACGCTCGGTGAGCTGCTGGAGACCGACACGGCGGGCAACGTGGTGGTGGAGCTCGACCCGTCCGCGCCGGCCAAGCCCACGGTGCTCATGCAGGACGCGGAGCGCGTCGTGGTGGTGCCGCGCGCGGGCCGCCTGGTGGCCGCGGTCGGCGTCAGCGACCTGATCATCGTGGACACGCCGGACGCGCTGCTGGTCTGCCCGCGGGCCCGCGCCCAGGACGTCAAGAAGCTGGTCGACTCGCTGAAGGAGCGCGGCTCGAGCGAACTGCTCTGACCCGCAGGCGAAAAGCCGAAAGCGAAAAGCCGAGAAGCGAAAGGCGACAGGCGAAAAGCCGAGAAGCGAAAGGCGACAGGCGAAAGGCCGAAAGCGAAACGGCCGAAAGCGAAAAGGCCGGCCGGTTAGGAACGCTTCGCCCACGCCAGGGCCGGGGCCATCAGCGACTCGGTGGCGCCGGCCAGCGGCTCGGGCAGGGCGTCCGGCGCGAACCAGGCCAGCGCCGCCGACTCCGGGCTCACCATCTCGACCGCGCCGGGCGGGGCGATCGCCGCATACCGCACGTCGTAGTGCAGCGACGGCCCACCCGAGCAGACCACGTGGTGCACGTCGAGCCCGATCGGCGCCTCGCTGATGCGCAGCCCCAGGATGCCCGACTCCTCGGTGGCCTCGCGAAGGGCCGCCCCCGCGACGGTGGCGTCGCCGGGCTCGCAATGCCCGCCCATCTGCATCCAGCGCTTGATCCGCCCGTGCAGGCACAGCAGCACCCGCTCGGCGGCGGCGTCCACCACCAGGGCGCTCGCCGTCACGTGGCCGCCCGTGTGCTCGCGCCAGACCGTGGTGGAGTCGGGCCGTACGAAATCCAGGAAGCGCTGACGGGTGGCCTCCGCCTCCGCCGTGGGAGCCGACCATGCCGACAGGACCGCGAGAGCATTCTCGTGCAGCGTCATAGTGACGGCAGGCTACCGCGCCCGATGGCGAGCACGCCCAGGGGCACGCCGCCCTCCGGCAGCTCGTCGCCGAACGTGTCGCCCGCGGCGACCTCCAGCCAGGCGCTGGCGAGGCCGTCAGCTGCGAGAACGGCCCGCAGGCGCTCGGCCCGGCGGCCGGCCTCGGCGGCGGCCCGCGCGTCGCCGGCGGGTGCCCACACCAGCAGGGCGGCCACAGTGCCGGGCGGCACCGTCACGCTGCGTGTCCGCGGGAACGGCAGCTCCGGCAGCTGCACGGGCTCGTCCGCGGGGCCGAAGGGCACCGCGTCGGGCAGCGAGCCGGCCGCGCGCAGCCCGCGGGCCAGGGCCTCGGCCGTGCCCAGCGAGAAGAGGTCGGCGTCGGCGCCGCGGATCAGCTCGGCGGCCCCGCGCCCGTGCGGGGCGCCCTGCGGGATCGGCAGGCCGCGCACGACCGCCACCGGCACCTGGTCGACCTTGCCCTTGACCAGGTCGGCGGCGGCGGCCAGCTCGTCGACGACGGCCGTCTGGGTGAGCTGGAGCTCGTTGCCGTACGCGTCGAGGCGGCCCCGGTAGTCGGCCAGCGCGTCCACGCCGGCGGCGCCGATCGCCACGTCGGTCAGGCCCAGGCGCCACGGGCGGCCCATGGTGTCGGTGACGACCACGGCCACGTCCAGGCCGAAGCGCTCGCGCAGCTCCTCGCGCAGCCACCGGGCCGACGCGTCGGGGTCCTTGGGCAGCAGCACGAGGTGCGTGGGGTCGACGTTGGACGCGTCGATGCCGGCGGCGGCGAGCACGAAGCCGTGGTGGGTCTGCACGATCTGGGTCGCGCCGCGGCGGGCGACCACGCGGGCCGTCTCGGCGCGCAGCGCGGCCTCGCGGGCGGCCTCCCGGGCCGGCTCGTCGGACGGGATCTCGACCAGCCGCCCCTCGGACTTGCTCACGACCTTGCTGGTCACCACGAGGACGTCGCCGTCGGCCAGCCACGGCGCCGCGGCCGTGATCAGCGCGGCCAGGTCGTCGCCGGGCCGCACGTCGCCGATCCCGGTGACCGGCAGGATCTCCAGGCCGGTCACGAGATCCCCACCGCGGACAGGGCGTCGCGGACCATCGTGGCGGTCGCGGCCTCGTCGGTCATCCACAGCGGCACGGCGCGGACGGTCAGGCCCGGCACCTCGACGCCGGCGTCGGTCTCGTCGACCAGCCAGGCGTCGAGCACGCCGCCGCTCGCGCGGGCGCCCAGCAGGCCGCCGACGCCGGCCGGGGTGCACGGCACGCCTATGACCGCCAGGCACTTGTCGGCCATGCCGCGCACCGGCGCGCTGCCGATGATCGGGGACACGCCGACGACCGGCGCCCGGCCCGTGGCCACCGCGTCGCGGATGGCCGGCACGGCGAGGATCGGGGCGATGGAGACCACGGGGTTGCTCGGCGCCAGCAGTACGACATCGGCCTCGGAAATCGCGTCCAGCACCCCCGCCGCAGGCTTGGCCGTCTCGGCCCCCACGAAGACGAAGCGCTGGGTCGGGATGCCGGCGCGGTGGCGGATCCACCACTCCTGGAAGTGGATCGCCCGGGTCGCCCCGTCCGCCTCCACCACGGCGTGCGTCTCCACCCGGTCGTCGCTGGCAGGCAGCAGGCGGATGCCGGGCTTCCAGCGGTCGCACAGCGCCTCGGTGACCGCGGAGAGCGGGTAGCCCGCGTCCAGCATCCGGGTGCGCACCAGGTGGGTCGCCACGTCCTTGTCGCCCAGGCCGAACCAGGTGGGCTCGGCGCCGTACGCGGCCAGCTCCTCCTTGACCGTCCAGCTCTCCCCGACGCGGCCCCAGCCGCGCTCCGGGTCGGCGCCGCCGCCGAGCGTGTACATCACGCTGTCGAGGTCGGGGCAGATGCGCAGGCCGTGCAAGGTCACGTCGTCGCCGACGTTGACCACCGCCGTCACGTCCGCACCGAGTTCCCTGCCCACCGCGCGCACTCCGAGAAGGAAGCGCGCGCCACCGATCCCGCCGGCCAGCACCACGATCCGCATGGGTCCAATCCTGCCCCACCCGTGTTACGCCGGTATGCGGGGTCTTCCGCACACGCGGGAATCGCCCGCGGGAGCTACGCTGCTGGCGACCGTTTCCACTCCATCGAATGCACCGAACCGGACAGCAACTCGGACCGTTCACTTCGGGAGAGCCAGTGAGCACCCAGCCACCCGATCCGACCCCCACCGGGGCGTACTCGCCGACTCCGGCCGCGGCCCAGTACCAGACCCCCGCCGCCACCCCGGCTGCCCAGGCGCTGCCCGGTGCGTTCCACCAGCCCCAGCCCCAGCCCCAGCCCCAGCTCCAGGCGCCGGCCCTGCCGCTGCCGGACGCCAAGAAGGTGCGGGGCCTGCTCGACCCCTACCGCGAGCTGGCCGCCTTCGCGCTGATCGGCGCGGCCGGCATCTTCCTGCTGGCCGGCCTGCTCGAGCTGTTCACCGGCGTGGCCAACTCGTTCCTGACCATGGCCACGACGTCGTTCGGCAACGTGGTGGGCTTCCAGGTCATCCTCATGCCGATCCTCGCGGTCGTGCTGGTCACGCAGATCGACACGGTCACGCCGCGGTCCAAGACGATCGTCCTCGGGGCCCTGATCGAGTACGCGGTGGCCGCCGTCCTCGGCCTGGTCCTGCTGCTGGCCGGGCTCATCGGCGACATGCAGAGTGAGTACCTCGCACTCGGCTACGCCTTCGCCAACTTCCTCGAGCACCTCGCCGGCCTGGGCCTGATCGCCCTCGGGCTGTTCCTCACCTCGCGGGTCTTCCTGGGCGCCTACAGCGCGCCGAAGCCGGTCGCGCCGCAGTACGGGCAGCCGGGCTACGGGCAGTACCCGCAGGCCTACGGGTACCCGCAGCAGCAGTACGCCCAGCCGCAGACCGGCTACGTGACCGGCGCGCAGCCGGCTGCGGCCGCCGGGTACCCGGCCGCGTACGGCCAGCAGCAGCCGGCCACCACCGGCTGGTCCCAGCAGACCGGGACCCAGCCGGTCGTGACCCCGGGCGTCATCGCCGGCGCGGCCGCGGGTTACCCCGCCGCGCAGCAGACCGGCGCCGCGCCGGCGGCCCCCGGCTACGCGACCCCGGCCGCCCCGACCACGGGCGCTCCGGCGGCCGCGCCGACCTCCGGCGGGTATGCCGCGCCCGGCTACGCGGCTCCCGGTGCGACCCCCGGGTACACCGCACCGGCCGTGGCCGCGCCCAGCTTCGGCGCACCGGCCACCCCGCCGGCGGCGGCCGCCGAGGCGGCCCAGCCCGTCTCCGCATCGCCGCTGAGCTCGCCGTTCGCCGCGTACACCGCGCCGGCCCCGACCCCGGTGGCCGACGAGCCGGTCTCGGCGCAGCCGTTTGCCGCGCAGCCGGTCTCCGCGCAGCCGGCGTCCTCGGAGCCGGTCCAGGGCGGCGGGTTCGCCTCGGCCGGCTGGCCGGGTGGCACCTCGACGCACCCCGGGTCCGGCGAGGAGGGCACGGCGGTCCTCTCCCCGGCGCCCGTCGCCGACCCCGACGCCACCCAGCAGGCGCCGGTCGTGGACGCCGACGCCACCTCGGTGCTGAAGCCGCAGGAGAAGGGCGACGACGGCGAGGCGACGCAGAGCACCCAGGCGATTCCGCCGAGCAACTGAGATACCTCCGGCTTTCCCGTGGCCGCGGCCGCCGGTCGCGGCCACGGGACAAGTCACACGTCCGGCTCGCGTGGATCCGCTCGGCGGCGGCCTAGGCTTCAGACCGTGACGTCTGAAGGCAGAGGTACCGAAAACAACGCCATGCGGCGGGCGCTGCGCCGGGCGGCCGACGGCCGTGCGCTCGACGTGACCGAGGCGGCCGTGCTCCTGACCGCCCGCGGGCCCATCGGTCAGCCCAGCGCGCTCGACGACCTGCTCACCACCGCGGCCGCGGTGCGCGACGCGGGCCTGGCCGACGCCGGCCGCCCGGGCGTCATCACCTTCTCGAAGAAGGTGTTCATCCCGCTCACCCGGCTGTGCCGGGACCGCTGCCACTACTGCACCTTCGCCACCGTCCCGCACCGGCTGCCCGCCGAGTACCTCGAGATCGAAGAGGTGCTGCAGATCGCCCGCGAGGGCGCCCGCCAGGGCTGCAAGGAGGCCCTGTTCACGCTGGGCGACCGGCCGGAGGAGCGCTGGCCCCAGGCCCGGCGCTGGCTGGACGAGCGCGGCTACGACTCCACGCTGTCGTACCTGCGGGCCTGCGCGATCGCCGTGCTCGAGGAGACCGGCCTGCTGCCCCACCTCAACCCGGGCGTGCTGTCCTGGGCCGAGCTGCAGCGGCTCAAGCCGGTCGCGCCCAGCATGGGCATGATGCTGGAGACCACCGCCACCCGCCTGTGGTCGGAGCCGGGCGGCCCGCACTTCGGCTCGCCGGACAAGGAGCCGGCCGTGCGCCTGCGGGTGCTCGAGGACGCCGGCCGGGTCGGCGTGCCGTTCACCACCGGCATCCTCATCGGCATCGGCGAGACCCTCGACGAGCGGGCCGAGTCCCTCTTCGCGATTCGCCGGGCGATGAAGGAGTACGGCCACATCCAAGAGGTCATCGTCCAGAACTTCCGCGCCAAGCCCGACACCGCCATGCGCGGCATGCCCGACGCCGAACTGCACGACCTCGCGG
The DNA here is from genome assembly GCF_040682015.1 of Dactylosporangium sp. NPDC051485. Lineage (NCBI taxonomy): Bacteria > Bacillati > Actinomycetota > Actinomycetes > Micromonosporales > Micromonosporaceae > Dactylosporangium > Dactylosporangium sp. NPDC051485. Next base: position 53,661 of record NZ_JBFAZW010000063.1, on the reverse strand, counting down.
CCACCATCGCCGTGGCCCGGCTGGTGCTGGGCCCGAAGGCGCGCATCCAGGCCCCGCCGAACCTCATCGACGAGGAGTACGCGCTGCTCATCCGGGCCGGCATCGACGACTGGGGCGGCGTGAGCCCGGTGACGCCGGATCACGTGAACCCGGAGCGTCCCTGGCCCGCCCTCGACGAGCTCGCGGAACAGACGAAGGCCGCGGGTTTCGTACTGCGGGAGCGCCTGACCATCTACCCGGAGTACGCCCGCCGCGGCGTGCCGTGGCTCGACGCCCGGCTGACCCCGCACGTCGAGGCGCTCATGGAGCACGGCTCCGGCCTGGCCGACGAGGCCGCCCGCCCGGTGGGCCGGCCCTGGCAGGAGCCGGACGGCGGCCTGGAGGACAGCGGCCGCACCGACCTCTTCGCCGCGATCGACACCGAGGGGCGCAGCGCGGACCGGCGCGGGGACTTCGACACGGTCTACGGCGACTGGAGCGAGGTCGCCACGAGGGTCCCGCAGTCCGCGCCCGAGCGCCTGGACGGTGACGTCCACAGTGGACTTGCGCTGGCCGCGAGCGACCCGGCGAGCCTGCTGGACCCGGCCCACGAGGCCGCCGCCCTGGCCCTGTTCAACGCCGACGGCCCGGCCCTCGAGGAGCTCGTCCGCATCGCCGACGACCTGCGCCGCGAGGCCGCCGGCGACGACATCACCTACGTGATCAACCGCAACATCAACTTCTCCAACGTCTGCTACGTGGGCTGCCGCTTCTGCGCCTTCGCCCAGCGCGAGCGCGACGCCGACGCCTACCGACTGTCCTATGAGGAGGTCGCCGACCGGGCCGAGGACGCCTGGCGGGTCGGCGCCACCGAGGTCTGCATGCAGGGCGGCATCGACCCGAAGCTCCCGGTCGGCGCCTACGCGGAGCTGGTCCGCGCGGTCAAGGCCCGCGTCCCGGGGATGCACGTGCACGCCTTCAGCCCGATGGAGGTCGTCACCGCCGCCTCCAAGGCCGGCGTCTCCATCCGGGACTGGCTGACCCAGCTCAAGGAGGCCGGGCTGGACACCATCCCCGGCACCGCCGCCGAGATCCTCGACGACGAGGTCCGCTGGGTGCTGACCAAGGGCAAGCTCCCGACGTCGGCGTGGGTCGAGGTGGTGACGACCGCGCACGAGCTGGGCATCCGGTCGAGCTCGACGATGATGTACGGCCACGTGGACCACCCCGGCCACTGGCTCGGCCACTTCCGGGTGCTCGCCGGCATCCAGGACCGCACGGGCGGCTTCACGGAGTTCGTGGCCCTGCCCTTCGTCCACCACAGCGCGCCCATCTACCTGGCCGGCATCGCCCGCCCGGGCCCGACTTGGCGCGACAACCGGGCCGTGCACGCGATGGCCCGCGTGCTGCTGCACGGCCGGATTGCCAACATCCAGTGCTCGTGGGTGAAGCTGGGCGACGAGGGCACGGTGGCGATGCTGCGCGGCGGGGCCAACGACCTCGGCGGGACGCTGATGGAGGAGACCATCTCGCGCATGGCCGGCTCGGAGCACGGCTCGGCCCGCACGCGCGAGGAGCTGGAGTCCATCGGTCGCGCCGCCGGGCGGCCGGTCCGCCAGCGGACCACGGTCTACGGCTCGGTCCCGGCCGGCGCCTGAACCGCGGGCGCGCCTCTGCGGCGTCGAGTCCGTCGTCGGCGCCATCGCCGCGGCGGCGACCGTCGGGGCGCGCCTCAGGGCCGCGTCGTGCCCGTCGTCGGCGCCATCGGCGCGGCGGCGATCGTTGGGGCCGCGCCTTAGGGCCGCGCCGTGCCCTTGGCGGCATCGCCGTGGCGTCGGCCGTTGGGGTGCGCCTCAGGGCCGCATTGTCGTGTAGGCCGACAGCAGCGTCGCGCCCGTCGTCGGCACCATCGCCACGGCGGCGACCAGGCCGCCCAGCAGGAGCAGGCCCAGGATCCGCCGGCCCGGGAAGAGCAGTGCCAGGAGCAGGGCACCGCCGGCGATACGGACCGGGTGGGTGCGGACCTGCAGCACCGGCCAGCCCGCGTGGGGCAGGACCAGGCGGACCGGGCCGACGACGTGCTTGCGGTCGACGGCCGCCGGGTCCGGCTGCACGTTGGCATCACCCTGCACCATCAGGGTGTCGTCGGCGGCCTGGGAAATCACCCTGTGGGTGATCGGGCCGCGCGGATCGGTGTACGTCACGATCTCGTAGACCGACACAGAGGTGGCATGGGGATCGACGAAGATGAGGTCACCGGCGTGCATCGACGGCGCCATGGACTCGGACATCACGACGTAGGGCTTCCAGCCCAGGCCGGCGACGCCGACGGTGAACATGATCACGGAGACGGCGGCGCCCAAGAGCAGACGGTTGATCATAAGGGGGCCGTGAGGTCGGGTCTCAGCTTCTGCCGCACATCGGCGCAGTTCGGCCGGGTCGGGGGCCGGTTGAGCAAAGTCGCGAAGACTTTCCGGCGCGTCCGGCGTGTCGCCCGTTACCTTCGGCGGGGCATCGTCGGTATGGGTAAGGCACGGGGTGCGAGGGGGTCGCCCGAGCGGGCCTATTTAGCAGGTTCGGCTTGACGACGCACGTATAACACGCGTGTAATTTCACCGGGGGATGTTCGCCGGGTGGGGTAAGACGACACCACCAAGTGGGCATTAGGAACACCGCGCCGAGGTACAGCAACCTTGTAGGACATGCGCCTTCCGCGTGGGGGGTTGCGCCGGCATTGACGCCGGTGCGCAAGAAGGAGGCACGCTGATGGACGGCCGACCAGTCGTGGCCGACCTGCTGGGTAACGCTCCGGAGTGGCAAGAGCGCGCTTTGTGTTCTCAGACCGACCCGGAGGCTTTCTTCCCGGAGAAGGGCGGGTCGACGCGCGAGGCCAAGCGCATCTGCTCGCGCTGCGAGGTGCGGGCGGACTGCCTGGAGTATGCGCTGGGGCACGACGAGCGCTTCGGGATTTGGGGCGGGCTCTCGGAACGCGAGCGTCGCAAGCTCAAACGACGGGCCGCTTAGCAGATCGGATTTCCGAATTTGGGCGCCGACACCCGAAATGGGGTCGGCGCCCTTTGTGTTGGCATTTCTTCGATAATTATGCGCGGCCCTTCGATAATTATGCGTCGGGGGGAATGACGCGCAGATGGCCCCGCCGCCCGAGCGGATGTTGCTGGTCGGGCTCATCGCGATGCGGGGCGGGCCGGGCCGCCTCGCGCACGGCCTCGGCGAGCGCGACCAGATCGTCGTTCGTCGGCGGGGGCGGGCCGTACTCGCCCTCGTGCCGTACCAGGTCCCAACCCCGCGGCGCGGTGAGCCCGCGGGCGTGTGATTCGCACAGGTCGTAGGAGTGCGGCTCGGCGAATGCGGCCAGCGGACCGACAACTGCGGTCGATTCGGCATAAACGTACGTCAACGTCGCAACGGGGGGTCGGGGGCAACCGTTGCGCGAGCATCGACGTGGGGTCCTCACGGCGGAACCGTATCTCTCGCAGGCCCCAACGCCCTTCAGAAAGCCCCGCGACACGCCGGGGTGACTACGGCGACACGCTCGCGCGGGCGATAGGGTGGTCTGGCGCTACGCTGGCACCGTGGCGAGCCCAGACCGACGACGCAGTGGACCGGGAAGGCGCGGCCGTGACCGGCACGGCCGAGGCCTGCGTGGCCGGCTGGTCCCCGCGTCGCTGCCGATGTCCCGCACGCGCGCCGAGATGTTCGACGACCTGGTCCTCGACTCCGTCGAACAGTTGGAGCAGCGCTTCTCCCAGGAGCTGGCGGGGGTGGAGTTCGCGGTCGAGGACGTCCCGCCGGACCTCAACGTGTATGACTCCGACGTGCTCGAGGACGGCGAGGTGCCCCTTGCCCGGCTCCTGCCCGGCCGCCCGGGCCGGCACGGCGTGCCGCCGCGGATCGTGCTCTACCGGCGGCCGCTGGAGTTCCGCGCGGCCGACCACGACGACCTGGCCGACCTCGTCCACGACGTGATCATCGAGCAGGTCGCCAACCTGCTGGGCGTGTCCCCGGAGGAACTCGAGGGCTGAGCGACCGCGCCCGAAACCTGCTGGGCGTGTCCCGGACGAGCCCCAGGGCTGCGCGGCCGCACCTGCGGCCCCAAGCGGTCAGGCGCCGAGCACCCGGGACATGAGGGCCGCGCGCTTCGAGGGCCGGCCGGTCCGCGCCTCGGAGGCGTCCGCCGCCGTCATCACCCGCAGGCTCGTGTTCACGCCCAGCCAGCGAAGCGGCTCCGGCTCCCAGAGGGGCGACCGGTGCCCGACCCACGGCAGGCCGACCAGGTCGCTGTCGATCCGGCGGATCAGGTCGGCCAGCGTCCGCCCGGCGAGGTTGGCCGTGCCGACGCCGTCGCCCACGTAGCCGCCCGCCCAGGCCAGCCCGGTGGCCGTGTCCAGCCCCACGGACGCCATCCAGTCGCGGGCGATGCCGAGCGGCCCGCCCCACGCGTGCGCCACCGGCACGTCGCCCAGCGCGGGGAAGAGCTCGCCCAGGACCCGCCGCAGCCCGGCGAAGACCCGCGGCTCCAGGTCGAAGGCGGGGTCGATGGCCGAGCCGTAGTGGTACGGCGCCCCGCGCCCGCCGAAGGCCAGCCGGTCGTCGGCCGTGCGCTGGCCGTAGATGATCAGGTGCCGGTGGTCGGAGAACGTCTCGCGGCCGGCCAGCCCCGCGGCGGACCAGAAGGAGGCGGGCAGGGGGTCGGTGGCGATCATCAGGGAGTACACCGGGGCGATGGCCCGGCGCAGGCCCGGCAGCCGCGGGGTGAAACCCTCGGTCGCGCGCACGACGATCGGCGCCCGCACGGTGCCGTGCGGCGTCTCGGCGCGGCGGCGGGCGATGCGGGTGACCGGGGTCCGCTCGAAGATGCGCACGCCGCGGCGCTCGCAGGCAGCGGCCAGGCCGCGGACCAGCTTGGCCGGCTGAATGGCCGCGCAGTGCGGGGTGAACGTGGCGCCGAGGACGCCGGTGGCGCCCACCCGCTCGGCCGCCTCGGCCGCGGTGAGCAGGCGCAGGTCGATGCCGTAGCCGGCGGCCTCCTCGGCCTCGTGCCGGGCCCGCTCCAGCTGCACCGGGGTGCGGGCCAGCACGACGGTGCCGCCCTTGGCGTAGTCGCAGTCGATGCCCTCGGCGGCGGCGACCCGGCCGACCTCGTCGACGCTCGCCTCCATGGCGGCGTTGAGGGCGAGCGCGCGCTCGCGGCCGTAGGAGCGCTCCAGCGCGGCCACGGACTTGGGGAACAGCGCCGAGCACCAGCCGCCGTTGCGGCCGCTGGCCCCGAAGCCGGCGCTGCGGGCCTCCAGCACGGTGATGCGCAGCGACGGGTCGGCGACCGCCAGGTAGTACGCCGTCCACAGGCCCGTGTAGCCCGCGCCCACGATGCACACGTCGGCCTCGGCGTCGCCGGGCAGCGCGGGCCGGGCGGGCGCTTCCGGCAGTACCGACATCCAGAAGCTCATGAGGACTCGCCCTCGATGAACTCGTCGCGCACCGTGCGGATGGGAATGACGCCGGTGGGCGGGGACCAGCCGGCGTCCTCGTCGGACGTCTCCGGCCAGCCGTCGTTGACCTTGACTGACCACTCCTCGAGCGGCAGCGCCAGGACGAGGGTGGCGGCGAGCTCCTTCCTCGACGGCGGGCGGATCTGCGCCCACCGGCCCGGCGTGAGCCGCTCGCTGATCGTGCGCAGCGCCGGCACCTGGTCCTCGACCACCGAGCAGGCGCCGAGGACCATGGCCGAGCGGTACCGCATCGAGGCCTCGAAGGCGCTGCGGGCCAGGATCAGCCCGTCGAGCAGCGTCACCGTCAGGCAGCACGGGGCGCCCTCGGCGAGCAGCCGGAAGAGGCGGCTGCCCGTCGAGCCGTGGAAGAGCACCGTGTCGGCGTCGCGGCCGTAGGCGACCGGGATCGCGAACGGCTGTCCATCGTGGACGAACGCGACGTGGGCGACCATGCCCGCGTCGAGCACGCCGTGCAGCGCGGCGCGGTCGCGGACCTGCTTGTCGGGCAGGCGGCGCACCCGCGTGCGCTCTACAGGCGCGCCCATGCCTCGGTCAGCACAGAGCGCAGGATCTGCTCCATCTCGATGAAGTGGCTCTCGTCGCAGATCAGCGGCGGGGCCAGCTGGATCACCGGGTCGCCGCGATCGTCGGCCCGGCAGTACAGGCCGGCGTCGAAGAGCGCCTTGGACAGGAACCCGCGCAGCAGCGCCTCGGACTCGGCCTCGTTGAAGGTCTCCTTCGTCGCCTTGTCCTTGACCAGCTCGATGCCGAAGAAGTAGCCGTCGCCCCGCACGTCGCCGACGATCGGCAGGTCGTAGAGGCGCTCGAGGTACGACCGGAACAGCGCCGAGTTGTCGCGCACGTGCGCGTTGAGGCCCTCGCGCTCGAAGATGTCGAGGTTGGCCAGGGCCACCGCGGAGCCGACCGGATGCCCGCCGTAGGTGATGCCGTGCGCGAACCAGTTCCTGCCCTCCAGGAACGGCTCGGCCAGCCGCTCGGACGCGAGCATCGCCCCGAGGGGGACGTAACCGCTGGTCAGGCCCTTGGCGCAGGTGATGATGTCGGGCTGGAAGCCGTACCGCTGGGCCCCGAAATACTCGCCGAGGCGCCCGAACGCGCAGATCACCTCGTCGGAGACGAGCAGCACGTCGTAGCGGTCGCAGATCTCGCGGACCCGCTCGAAGTACCCGGGCGGGGGCGGGAAGCAGCCGCCGGCGTTCTGCACCGGCTCGAGGTACACCGCGGCCACCGTGTCCGGGCCCTCGAACTCGATCGCCTCGCCGATGCGGTCGGCGGCCCACCGGCCGAACTGCTCCGGCGTCATCGACTGGTCCGGGCGGCGGTAGTAGTTGGTGTTGGGCACCCGGAAGGCGCCCGGCACCAGCGGCTCGAAGTCCTGCTTGAGCAAGGGGATGCCGGTGATCGACAGGGCGCCCATCGACGTGCCGTGGTAGGCGATCGAGCGGGACAGCACCTTGGTCTTGAGCGGCTTGCCGGTGCGCTTGAAGTAGGAGCGGGCGAGCTTCCAGGCGCTCTCCACCGCCTCGGAGCCGCCGGTGGTGAAGAAGACCCGGTTGAGGTCGCCGGGGGCGATCTCGGCCAGCCGGTCGGCCAGCTCGATCGCCTTCGGGTGGGCGTAGGACCACAGCGGGAAGTAGGCGAGCTCGGCCGCCTGCTTGGCGGCGGCGTCGGCGAGCTCCTGGCGGCCGTGGCCGGTCTGCACGACGAACAGGCCGGACAGGCCGTCGAGGTAGCGGCGGCCGTTGCTGTCGTAGATGTACGGCCCGTCGCCGCGCACGATCACCGGCACCGGGGACTCCGCGTACGCCGACAGGCGGGTGAAGTGCATCCAGAGGTGCTCGCGCGCCGCCGCGTCGAGCGTGGCGGCGTCGGGTTGCTGGTCGATGGTCATCGGGTCCCCCACGCATAGGTCTGCTTGGCGAGCTTGAGGTAGACGAAGGTCTCCGTGGCGGTCACGCCCGGGACGCTGCGCACCGTGTCGTTGATGAGGTCGAGGAGGTGCTCGTCGTCGGTGCAGACGAGCTCGGCGAGCAGGTCGTACCCCCCGGCGCAGATGACCACGTAGTCGATCTCGGGCACCGCGGCCAGGGCCTTCGCGACCGGCCGGATGTCCCCCTCCACCTTGATCCCGATCATCACCTGCCGGGCGAAGCCCAGCGTGAGGGGATCGGTGACCGCCACGATCTGCATGACGCCGGTGTCCAGCAGGCGTTGCACCCGCTGGCGCACCGCCGCTTCGGACAGGCCCACGACCTTCGCCAGGGCGGCATAGGACATACGGCCATCGCGCTGCAGTTGCTCGATGATGCGCTTGTTGACGTCGTCGAGGACAGGCTCGGTCACGTGTGGATTCTTACCCAGGACCCCGCCGTTGGCAACTAATTCCATGGCCGGGAAACGAGAGATCTGCGGAATCGTGAGGGCTGCCGTCGGCCGTGAAACCGTGACAGACTGTCGCTCCCTGTTTCGCCAAGGTGACGACCGTAACCCCGGCTTGACTACATAGCGCTTTTCGTTGTGCGGCTTGATCGCGGCAACGGAATCCCTTGTGAGCGATGGGACTGCGTGTCAGGATCAGTCGTCGGTTACCCCCAGGCCGGCACCAAGATCCGTAGGAGCCCCCGTGCGAATCCCCTCTCGCCCGCCGCTCTCGCCAGAAGCGCAGGCGGTGCTCAACGTCACCGGCCTGTCGCGCCGGACCCTCATGCGCGGCCTGCTGGCCGGCGGCGCCTTCGCCGCGACCGGCGGGGCCCTCGCGGCCTGCGGCACGAAGCCCGCGAAGAAGACCGAGTCCGAGAAGGCCGCCTGCGTCGGCGCGGACGCCTCGGCGACCGAGAAGAAGCTCAACTTCTCGAACTGGCCGCTGTACATCGACGTCGACGCCAAGGACGACAAGAAGCACCCGTCGCTGGACGGCTTCACGACCAAGACCGGCATCGCGGTGACCTACACCGAGGACATCAACGACAACAACGAGTTCTTCGGCAAGGTCCGCAACCAGCTGCAGGCGTGCCAGCCGATCGACCGCGACGTCATGGTCCTGACCGACTGGATGGCCTCGCGGGTCGTCGGCCTCGGCTGGGTGCAGCCCTTCGACACCGCCAAGACCCCCAACTTCACCAAGAACGTGCTGGCCACCCTGCGCAACCGGCCGTGGGACAAGGACATGACCCACGCCGCGCCGTGGCAGTCCGGCCTCACCGGCATCGCCTACAACGGCAAGGTGACCAAGGAGGTCCGCACGATCGACGAGCTGCTGACCCGCCCCGACCTCAAGGGCAAGATCGCCGTCCTCAGCGAGATGCGCGACACGGTCGGCCTGGTGCTGCTGTCCATGGGCAAGGACCCGGCGACGGTCAGCGACGCCGACTACGACGCGGCCCTGGAGAAGATCAAGAAGGCGGTCAGCTCGGGCCAGATCCGCAAGTTCACCGGCAACGACTACAAGGAGGACCTCGCCAAGGGCGACCTCGCGGCCTGCATTGCGTGGTCCGGCGACGTCATCCAGCTCGCCGCCGAGGAGGGCTCGCAGGTCAAGTTCGTCACGCCGGAAGAGGGCCTCATCCTCTGGTCCGACAACATGCTGATCCCGGCCCCGGCGACCCACCGGGCCAACGCCGAGCAGCTCATCGACTACTTCTACGACCCCACGGTGGCCGCCCAGGTGGCCGCGACCGTGAACTACATCTGTCCGGTGCAGGGTGCCCAGGAGGCGATGCAGAAGATCGACCCGGACCTGGCCGACAACCCGCTGATCTTCCCGGACGCCGCAACCCTCGGCAAGGCGCACGCGTTCCGCGCGCTGACCGAGGAAGAGGACAAGAAGTACGCCGCCAAGTTCGAGTCGGTGCGGGGGGCCTGATACATGACCGGGCAGCACGACGGAGCCGGCCACGAGGGAGTCAGCGGCGCCGACCTGGAGCTGGTCGGCGTGACGAAGCGGTTCGGGGCCTTCACCGCGGTCGACGACCTGACCCTCACCGTGCCGCGGGGGTCGTTCTTCGCCCTGCTCGGCGCGTCCGGGTGCGGCAAGACGACCACCCTGCGGATGATCGCCGGCCTCGAGGAGCCGACGGCCGGCCGGGTGCTGCTCGGCGATCGGGACGTGACCAACCTGCGCCCGTACAAGCGGCCGGTGAACACGGTGTTCCAGAGCTACGCGCTCTTCCCGCACCTGTCCATCTCCGACAACGTCGCGTTCGGCCTGCGCCGGCGGGGCGTGAAGCAGTACGCCGACCAGGTGGAGCAGATGCTCCACCTGGTCGAGATGGACGGCTTCGGCAAGCGCAAGCCGTCCCAGCTCTCCGGCGGCCAGCAGCAGCGGGTCGCGCTGGCCCGCGCGCTGATCAACCGGCCCCGGGTGCTGCTGCTCGACGAGCCGCTCGGCGCGCTCGACCTCAAGCTGCGCCGGCAGATGCAGGTCGAGCTCAAGCGCATCCAGACCGAGGTCGGCATCACCTTCGTGCACGTCACGCACGACCAGGAGGAGGCCATGACCATGGCCGACACGGTCGCGGTGATGAACGCCGGGCGCATCGAGCAGCTCGGCGCGCCGGTGGAGATGTACGACTTCCCCGGCACCGCCTTCGTGGCCAACTTCCTCGGCCAGTCCAACCTGCTCGCCGCCGACGTGCGCGGGCGCAGCGGCGACGACCTCCTCGTCGAGGCCTACGGCACGCGCTACACCGTGCCCGCCGCCCGAGCCCGCGCCGCCGAGGGCACCGTCTGGCTGGGCGTGCGGCCGGAGAAGCTGCACCTCGCCACCGGGGAGGTGCCCTCGGGCCACCAGAGCGTCACCGGACTCGTGACCGACTCCTCCTACATGGGGGTCAGCACGCAGTACCTGGTCCGCGCGCCCTGGGGCGAGGAGCTGACCGTGTTCGTGCCCAACTCCGGGGTGGCCGCGCCGCTCTCGGTGGCCGCCGAGGTCACCGTCTACTGGCGCCCCGAGCACGCCTTCCTGCTGCCCCGGCCCGCGGGGGAGACCCACGCCCCGGTCGCCGAGCCGGAGGAAGTGGCGGCATGAGCGCGCTGGGGCATGTGGGGGCGGCGGGGGCGCAGGGCCCGGTCAAGCTCGAGAAGCCGAAGAAGAAGTGGCTGCCGTACCTCCTGCTGCTCCCCGGCGGCCTCTGGCTGATCCTGTTCTTCGCCGTGCCGTGCGTGCAGCTGCTCGCCACGAGCCTCTACGACCCGTCGGGGTCGCTGGAGGACGGCTACGCGATGACCTGGCAGTTCAGCAACTACAGCGACGCCATGTCGGCCTACCTGCCCCAGTTCGGCCGCTCCATCGGCTACGCCGCCCTGACCACCGCCTTCTCGCTGCTGCTGGGCTACCCGCTGGCCTACGCCATCGCGCAGAAGGCCGGTCGCTGGAAGAACGTCCTGCTCATCTGCGTCATCGCGCCGTTCTTCACCAGCTTCCTGATCCGCACCCTGGCCTGGAAGGTCATCCTGTCCGACAACGGCACGGTCGTGTCGGTGCTCAACGCGCTGCACGTCCCGCTGCCCGACGGCCGCCTGCTGGCCACCACCCCCGCGGTGATCGCCGGCCTGGTGTACAACTTCCTGCCCTTCATGGTCCTGCCGCTCTACGCCAGCCTGGAGAAGCTCGACCCCCGGCTGATCGAGGCGGCCGGCGACCTCTACGCGCGGCCGGTCGCGCGGTTCACCCGCGTGGTGCTGCCGCTGTCGATGCCGGGCGTGGTGGCCGGCACGCTGCTCACGTTCATCCCGGCGGCGGGCGACTACATCAACGCCGAGCTGCTGGGCACGAGCCGGCAGTACATGATCGGCAACGTCATCCAGTCGAAGTTCCTCAAGGTCGGCGACTACCCCGCCGCGGCCGCGCTGTCGTTCACCCTGATGGCGGCGATCCTCGTGCTGGTCTTCATCTACGTCAAGCGGGCCGGAACGGACGAGGTGCTCTGATGGTTCACCGCCTGCGCCGGTTCGCCGCCGATCACTGGGTCCTCGCGATCGGGCTCATCGTCCTGCTGTACCTCTTCGTGCCGATCGGCGTCGTCGCCGCGATGTCCTTCCGCGAGGCCGGCCACAACGCCCCCTACACGCTGAACAACTACAAGTTCACCCTGGACAACTGGAAGCACCCGTTCGGCGTCGCCGGCATCCAGGACGCGTTCCTCCTCAGCATCACCATCGCGCTGGTCGCCACCGTGGTCGCCACGATCCTCGGCACGCTCATGTCCTTCGCCCTGGCCCGGCAGTCCTTCCGCGGACGGGGCGCCACCAACACGCTCATCTTCCTGCCGATGGCCACGCCCGAGATCGTCATGGGCTCCTCCCTGCTGGCGCTGTTCGTCGCCTCCGGGGTGCCGCTGGGCTTCTGGACCGTCGTCATCGCGCACGTCATGTTCTGCCTGTCGTTCGTGGTGGTGACGGTGAAGGCGCGCCTGGCCGGGCTGGACCCGCGGCTGCAGGAGGCGGCCATGGACCTCTACGCCGACGAGCGGCAGACCTTCATGCGGGTGACCCTCCCGCTGGTGATGCCGGGCATCGTGGCCGCCGCCCTGCTGTCGTTCTCGCTCTCCTTCGACGACTTCATCGTGACGAACTTCAATTCCGGTACCGTGGTCACGTTCCCCATGTTCGTCTGGGGCGCGTCGCAGCGCGGGATCCCGGCTCAAATCAACGTCATCGGCACGGCGATGTTCGCCATCTCGTTCCTGATCGTCCTCATCGGACAGTTGCCGCGCCTGCGCCGGAAGGCCTGATTCCCATGCGTTTGCTCATTGTCGGCGCCGGTGGCGTCGGCACCGCCGCCGTACGCATCGCCGTACGCCGCTCGTTCTTCGACCATTGCGTCGTGGCCGATCATGATCCGGACCGCGCCGAGGCCGCAGTGTCCTCAGTGGACGATCCCCGGTTCGCGGCGGCCGCCCTCGACGCGTCCGACGCGGGCGCGGTCGAGACGCTGTGCCGCGAGCTGCGGATCACGCACGTGCTCAACGCCGTCGACCCGCGCTTCGTCATGCCGGTCTTCAACGGCACCTTCGCGGCCGGCGCGCACTACCTCGACATGGCGATGTCGCTGTCCAAGCCGCACCCCGAGCGGCCCTACGAGAAGACCGGCGTGAAGCTCGGCGACGAGCAGTTCGAAGCCGAGGACCGCTGGCGGGCGGCCGGCCGCCTGGCCCTGTGCGGCATAGGGGTGGAGCCCGGCCTGTCCGACGTCTTCGCCCGCTACGCCGCCGACGCCCTGTTCGCCGAGGTGCACGACGTCGGCGTCCGCGACGGCTCCGACCTGGTGGTGGAGGGCTACGAGTTCGCGCCGTCCTTCTCCATCTGGACCACCATCGAGGAGTGCCTCAACCCGCCGGTCGTCTACGAGAAGAACCGGGGTTGGTACGTCACCCAGCCGTTCTCCGAGCCCGAGACCTTCGACTTCCCGGCCGGCATCGGCCCGGTCGAGTGCGTCAACGTGGAGCACGAGGAGGTCCTGCTCATCCCGCGCTGGATCGACGCGCGGCGGGTCACCTTCAAGTACGGCCTGGGCAACGAGTTCATCGAGGTCCTCAAGACCATCCACAAGCTGGGCCTGGACTCCACCAGGAAGTTCCGCGTCGGCGGCGTCGACGTCTCTCCGCGCGACGTGGTGGCCGCCGTCCTGCCCGACCCGGCCACGCTCGGCGACCGGATGCACGGGCGCACCTGCGCCGGCACGTTCGTCACCGGCCTGGGCCGCGACGGCCGTCCCCGGGCCACGTACCTCTACCACGTGGTCGACAACGCCTGGACCATGCGCGAGTACGGCAGCCAGGCCGTTGTCTGGCAGACCGCCGTCAACCCCGTGGTGGCGCTGGAGCTGCTGGCCGCCGGCACCTGGTCGGGCGCCGGCGTGCTCGGCCCGGAGGCCCTGCCGCCCCGCCCGTTCCTCGATCTGCTCACCGCGTACGGCTCGCCCTGGGGCATGCAGGAGCTATGACCAGGTACGGCCCGATGTTCGGCCCCGACGCCACCTCGCGGCCGAGCTCCTGGGCGCGCCCGCGGCGGCCGCCGCCCTGCTTGACCTGGTGCGGGCCCGCGTCGCCGTCACCTTCCTCGGCGTGCCACCCTGCGCGTCGCTGACCGACGACCCGCGTGCCGGGGCGCGCCATGTCCGGCAGGGCGCGCCGAGTACACCCGCCGCATCGGCTCGGTCGTCGACAGGACGCGTGCCGGGGCGCGCCGGGTCCGGCAGGGCGCGCCCCGGGTGCTCAGAGCGCGGACTCCAGCAGCGTCAGGGCGCGCTGCAGGGTCGGGTCGTCCATGACGAGCGGGGGCAGGAAGCGGATCACGTTGCCGTAGGTCCCGCAGGTGAGTAGCAGCAGCCCCGCCTCGTGGGCCCGCCGCTGGATCTCCGCCGTCCTGGCCGGGTCCGGGGTCGCGCCCAGCGGGGCGCCCCGGCCGTAGCCGCGCTCCGCCGTCACGGTTCCCGGCGAGGCCGACTCCGGCACCACGATCTCGATGGCCAGCATCGCGCCGCGGCCCCGCACGTCGCCGATGAACGGGTGCGACTGCTGCAGCTCGCGCAGCCGCGGCACCATCACCGACTCGATCCGCCGGGCCGCGGCGCTCAGGTCCAGCTCGCGCATCGTGTCGATGGTGGCCAGGGCGGCGGCGCAGGCGATCGGGTTGCCGCCGTACGTGCCGCCCAGCCCGCTCGGGTGCACCGCGTCCATGACGTCGGCCCGGCCGGTCACCCCGGCCAGGGGCAGGCCGCCAGCGATGCCCTTCGCCGTGGTGATGATGTCGGGCTCGACCGACTCGTGCGGCGAGGCGAACCAGTCGCCGGTGCGGCAGAAGCCGGTCTGGATCTCGTCGGCGACGAACAGGGCGCCGTTCGCCTTCGACCAGGTGGCCAGGGACGAGAGGAAGCCGGGGGCCGGGACGACGAAGCCGCCCTCGCCCTGGATCGGCTCGATCAGCACCGCGGCCACCTGGTCGGCGCCGACCTGCTTCTCGATCGTGCTGATGGCCAGCGCCGCGGCGTCCGGTCCGCCCAGGCCGTCGCGGAACGGGTAGGACATCGGCACCCGGTAGATCTCGCCGGCGAAGGGGCCGAAGCCCTGCTTGTACGGCATGTTCTTCGCCGTCAGCGCCATCGTGAGATTGGTGCGGCCGTGGTAGGCGTGGTCGAACACGACGACGGCCCGGCGGCCGGTGGCGTGCCGGGCGATCTTCACCGCGTTCTCGACCGCCTCGGCGCCGGAGTTGAACAGGGCCGAGCGCTTCTCGAAGGCGCCCGGGGTGAGCGCGTTGAGCTGCTCGCAGACCGCGACGTAGGACTCGTACGGCGCGATCATGAAGCAGGTGTGGGTGAACCGCTCGACCTGTCGCTGGACCGCCGCCACGACCTTGGGGCTCGCGTTGCCCACGCTCGTGACCGCGATCCCGGCGGCCATGTCGACCCACTCCCGGCCGTCCACGTCGGTCAGCGTGCCGCCGGCGGCGTGGTCGACGTACGACTGGATCATGCTCGACACGCCCCGCGCGACGGCGGCGGTCCGCCGCTTGCGGAGATCCTCGCTGTGCGACATCAGAGCTCGATGTTGTGCATGACGTGCTTGATCCGGGTGTAGTCCTCGAGGCCGTACATCGAGAGGTCCTTGCCGTATCCGGACTGCTTAAACCCGCCGTGCGGCATCTCGGCGACGATCGGGATGTGCGCGTTGACCCACACGCAGCCGAAGTCCAGCCGGCGGGTCATCCGCATCGCGCGGCCGTGGTCGCGGGTCCAGACCGAGGAGGACAGGCCGTACTCCACGCCGTTGGCCCAGCGCACCGCCTCGTCCTCGTCGGTGAAGCGCTGCACGGTGATGACCGGCCCGAAGACCTCGTCCTGGATGATCTCGTCGTCCTGGCGCAGGCCGGAGACCACGGTCGGGGCGTAGAAGAAGCCGCGCTCGCCGACCCGGGCGCCGCCGGTGTCGAGCTTCGCGTGGTCGGGCAGCCGGTCGATGAAGCCGGCGACCCGGGACAGCTGGTTGGCGTTGTTGAGCGGGCCGTAGAGGATGTCCTCGTCGTCCGGGGCGCCGGTCTTCGTCGCCGCGGCCTGCTCGGACAGCGCGGCCACGAAGTCGTCGTAGATGCCGGGGCCGGCGAGCACCCGGGTGGCCGCGGTGCAGTCCTGGCCGGCGTTGAAGTACCCGGCCACGGCGATCGCCTCGGCCGCGGCGGCCAGGTCGGCGTCGTCGAACACCACGACCGGCGCCTTGCCGCCGAGCTCCAGGTGGGTGCGCTTGAGCGACGGCGCGGCCGCACCGGCCACCTCGCGGCCGGCCCGCACCGAGCCGGTGATGGACACGAACTGCGGCGTCGGGTGGGCGACCAGCGCGCGGCCGGTCTCCCGGTCGCCGGTGACCACGTTGAGCACGCCCGGCGGGAGGAACTCGGCGGCCAGCTCGGCGAGCAGCAGCGTGGACAGCGGCGTGGTGTCGGACGGCTTGAGCACCACGGTGTTGCCCGCGGCCAGGGCCGGGCCGATCTTCCAGATGGCCATCATGAGCGGGTAGTTCCAGGGCGTGACCTGCGCGCAGACGCCGATCGGCTCGCGCCGCACGTAGCTGGTGTGCCCCTTCATGTACTCGCCGGCGGACCTGCCCTCCAGCACCCGGGCGGCGCCGGCGAAGAACCGGATCTGGTCCACCGACGGCGGCAGCTCCTCGCTCGCCGTGAGCGCGCGCGGCTTGCCCGTGTTGCGCACCTCGGCGTCGATGATGTCCGCGGCCCGGTCTTCCATCGCGTCGGCCAGCTTGAGCAGCGCCTTCTGCCGCTCCGCGGGCGTGGCGTCGCGCCAGGTCTCGAACGCCTTGGCCGCGGCCCGCACGGCCCGGTCAACGTCCTGCGCGCCCGACACCGGCGCCGCGGCGAACACCTCACCGGTCGAGGGGTCGACGAGGTCGGAGTAACGGCCGTCGGTGGGGTCGGTGTAGGCGCCGTCGATGAAGTTCTGCAGCTGTTTGGTCATGTCCACTCCCTTGGGGCCGGCAGGGACATTTTTCCATCGAATCCGTGGCGCACAAGCCCTCGAGCAACTGTTTCCGTGGGGGTTAGTGTGGAATCGTGACCCCGTTCTACATCGCCGGGCGCCCGGCCTCCAGCGACGACGCCGTCGAGATCCGCCACCCCTACGATGGGCGTCCGGTCGGTGCGACGTCCAATGCCACTCCGGAGCAGGTAGAGGAGGCGGTCGCGGCGGCCGCCGCCGTCGCCGCCGAGGCCGCGGCGCTGCCGGCGAGCACCCGGGCCGCCGCCCTCGACCACGTCAGCGCCCGGCTCAAGGAGCGGGCCGACGAGGTGGCCCGGCTCATCACCGCGGAGAACGGCAAGCCGCTGAAGTGGGCCCGCGGCGAGGTCTCCAGGGCGGTGTCCACCTTCCGCTGGGCCGCCGAGGAGGCCCGCCGCTTCTCCGGCACCGTGCAGCGCCTGGACACCGACCCGGCCGCGACCGGCCGCATCGGGCTGATCAAGCGGGTGCCGCGGGGGCCGGTGCTGGGCATCGCGCCGTTCAACTTCCCGCTCAACCTGGTCGCGCACAAGGTCGCCCCGGCCATCGCGGTCGGCGCCCCGATCGTGCTCAAGCCGGCCCCGGCCACCCCGCTCAGCGCTTTGCTGCTGGGCGAGATCCTCGCCGAGACCGAGCTGCCGGCCGGGATGTGGTCGATCGTGCCCATCCCGAACGACCGCGCGCCCGCCCTGGTCGCCGACCCGCGGCTGCCGGTGGTGTCGTTCACCGGCTCGGGCCCGGTCGGCTGGCAGATCCGCGACGCCGTGCCGCGCAAGCACGTCACCCTGGAGCTCGGCGGCAACGCCGCCGTGGTGGTCTGCGAGGACTGGGACGACCTGGACTGGGCCGCGTCGCGCATCGCCACGTTCGCCAACTACCAGGCCGGGCAGAGCTGCATCGCGGTCCAGCGGGTGTACGTCCACGAGCGCCACTACGACGCCCTGGCCGACCGGCTCGTGGCCGCCGTGGAGACCCAGCGCACCGGCGACCCCGGCGACGAGGCCACCGACGTCGGCCCGCTCATCAGCGAGGACGCCGCCAAGCGGGTCGAGGCATGGGTGGGCGAGGCGGTGGCGGCCGGGGCCAAGCTGCTCACCGGGGGCGCGCGCGACGGCGCCTCCTACGCCCCGACCGTCCTCGCCGGCGCGCCGGAGGAGTCGAAGGTCGTCGCCGAGGAGGTCTTCGGGCCGGTGCTCGTGCTGGCCCGGGTCGCCAGCGACGAGGACGGGTTCGCCGCCGTCAACGCGTCGCAGTACGGGCTGCAGGCCGGCGTCTTCACCCGCCGCCTCGACCGGGCCTTCGAGGCGCACCGCGTCCTCGATGTGGGCGGCGTGATCGTGGGCGACGTGCCGAGCTTCCGGGCCGACCAGATGCCCTACGGCGGCGGGAAGGCCAGCGGCGTGGGCCGCGAAGGGCTGGCCAGCGCCATGGCCGACTACACCGAGGAGCGGGTCATGGTGCTGACCGGGCTCCAGCTGTAGTCACTCCCACGCTGGGCGCGGCTCCCTCGACGAGGAGCCCGGCGGCTGCTCGGCCGAGTCGAAGAGGCCCTGGTCGAAGACGTCGGGCTCCAAGAAGATGAAGCACTCGTACGTCACCGCCTCCCGCACCTGCGCCTCGGCCCGGTTGATGGCGGCCGCCACGTGGGCCATCGTCTCGTTGCCCCGCACCGCCACCTTGGCCGCGATCAGCAGCTGGTCGGGGCCGAGGTGCATGGTGCGCAGGTGGATCATCCGCTCGATCAGCGGCTCCCGCTCGATGGCCGCCTCGATCAGCATCAGCGTGCCGTTGTCGGCCGACTCGCCGATCAGCAGGCTGCGCATCCGCTGCGACAGCGTGATCGAGATGACCACCAGCAGCGCCCCGATCGCGAGCGTGCCGGCGGCGTCCCATCGCCCGTCGCCGGTGATGACGGCGAGGGTGATCCCGATCAGGGCGAAGCTCAGGCCGGTCAACGCGCCGAAGTCCTCGGCCAGCACGACCGGCAGCTCGGGGGAGCGGGTGGTGCGGATGAAGCGCAGCCAGGGCGCGCCGCGGCGGGAGGGCTCGGCCTCGTGCACGGCGGTGCGCAGCGAGAACGACTCCAGCGCGACCGAGACGCCGAGCACCGCGAAGGCCCAGGCCGGGGACTCGACCGGGCTCGGGTCGCGCAGCTTCTCGTAGCCCTCGTAGAGCGCGAACACGCCGCCGACCAGGAAGATCACGAGGGTGACGAGGAAGCCGTAGAAGTACCGGAAGCGGGCGTAGCCGAACGGGTGCAGCTGGCTGGCCCGTTGCCGGGCCTGGCGCCCGCCGACGAGCAGCAGCACCTGGTTGGCGGTGTCGGCCACGGAGTGCACGGCCTCCGCGAGCAGCGCCGACGAGCCGGTGAACACGAACGCCACGAACTTGCTGAGCGCGATGCCGAGGTTGGCAGCCAGAGCCGCGACGATCGCCCGCAGGGAGTTACCTTCCTCGGCCATGCCTCATCCTGTACCACACGCTTGACGCGAACTCACATCGGCAACTGCGGACTGACACGTGCACGGAACGCGACCACACTAGGCTTCCGTCGTAGGAACAGCGACCACGACAGGGGTGCGAACTGTGATCGACCTGAGCCGGATCGTCAAGGCGTACGACGTGCGGGGCACCGTGCCCGACCAGCTCGACGAGCCGGTAGCCGAAGCGCTCGGGCGGGCCTTCGTGCAGACGCTGCGCGCCCGCGGCGAGTTCGCCGACAAGATCGTGATCGCGCACGACATGCGGGCCTCCGGGCCGGCGCTGGCGAGCGCCTTCGCCGCCGGTGCGCGCGCCGAGGGGGCCGACATCATCGACGCCGGCCTCGGCTCGACCGACCTGCTCTACTACGCCTCGGGCGCGCTCGACCTGCCCGGGGCGATGTTCACGGCGAGTCACAATCCGGCGCAGTACAACGGGATCAAGCTCTGCAAGCAGGGCGCCAAGCCGGTCGGGCAGGACACCGGGCTGACCGAGATCCGCGAGCGCGCCCAGCGGATGCTCGACGCCGGGGCGCCGCGGGTGAGCGAGGCCGAGCTCAAGGGCGGGCTGGAGCGGTACAGCCTCCTGGAGCGCTACGCGACCCACCTGCTGAAGCTGGTCGACCTCTCCGCCATCCGGCCGCTGACCGTGGTCGTCGACGCCGGCAACGGCATGGGCGGCTACACCGTGCCGGCCGTGCTCGGCTCCGGGCTGCCGCTGACGATCATCCCGATGTACTTCGAGCTCGACGGCACCTTCCCTAACCACGAGGCCAACCCGCTGGAGCCGAAGAACCTCGTCGACCTGCAGGCCCGCGTCCGCGAGACTGGCGCCGACCTCGGGCTGGCCTTCGACGGCGACGCCGACCGCTGCTTCGTCGTCGACGAGCGCGGCGAGGCCGTCTCCCCGTCGGTGATCACCGCCATGGTCGCGGTCCGGGAGCTGGCCAAGGAGCCCGGCGCCACGATCATCCACAACCTCATCACCTCCCGGGTGGTGCCCGAGATCGTCGAGGAGCACGGCGGGGTGCCGGTGCGCACCCGGGTCGGGCACTCGTTCATCAAGGCCGAGATGGCCCGCACCGGCGCGGTCTTCGGCGGCGAGCACTCGGCGCACTACTACTTCCGCGACTTCTGGGGCGCCGACACCGGCATGCTGGCCGCCCTGCACACGCTGGCCCTGCTCGGCGGGCAGGCCGCGCCGCTGTCGACGCTGGCCAAGGACTACGAGCGGTACGCCGCCTCCGGTGAGATCAACTCGACGGTGGCCGATCAAGCGGCGAAGATGGCAGAGATCGAGCAGGCATTCGACGCCGAGGTCGACCGGCTGGACGGCATCACGCTGAGCTTCCACGACGGCAGCTGGGCCAACGTCCGCCCGTCCAACACCGAGCCGCTGCTGCGGCTTAACGTTGAGGCGCCGACCGCGGAGCGGATGGCCGCCCTGCGCGATGAGATGCTGGCCGTGATCCGCCGCTGACGGTCGGCCGCTGAGAAGGAGTTGGAACGCGTGTCCGTGGACCCCGCCCTGCTTTCGATCCTGCGCTGCCCCGACGAGCACCACGCCGAGCTCACCCTCGACGAGCAGGAGCAGACGCTCACCTGCACCGAATGCCGGCGCATCTTCGAGATCCGCGACGGCATCCCGGTGCTGCTGCTCGACGAGGCGCGTCAGCCTGTTCCGGGTAAGGACGCCACGGACGAGGAGGGGGCCGAGTGAACCCGCTTGAGGGCACCGCGGGCGTCCGCGGGCACCGCGAGGTCGACCACGCGCTGCTGGACAACGCCGAGGCGCTGGAGAAGAACGACCCGGGCGGCATGCTGCGGGCCACCGCGTCCGCCGGCGCCCAGGTGCGGGAGTCGGCGGCGCTGGCCGCCGAGACCGACCTGAGCTCGCTGGGCGACGAGGGGCGGCCCCGGGCCGTCGTCATCGCCGGCGTCGGCACCGCCGCGCGCACCGGCGACATCCTGGAGACCGTGGCCGGGCCGCGCTGCCCGGTGCCGGTCCTGGCCCACCGCAGCGCCGGCATCCCCGGCTGGGTCGGCGCGGCCGACGTGGTCATCGCCGTCTCCGCGTCCGGCCGCTCCCCGGAGGCGCTGGCCGCCGCCGAGGCCGCCGGCCGCCGCGGGGCCCGGCTGGTCGCTATCGGCGCGCCCGACACCCAGTTGCACGCGCTGGCCGACCGCTTCCGCGCGCCGTTCATCCCCGTGCCGCGCCGCGCGCCGGCCCGGGCCAGCCTGTGGGGCCTGGCCGTGCCGGTCCTGCTGGCCGGCCGCCAGCTCGGCCTGGTCAAGGTCAACGAGGCCGACTTCGCCGAGACCGCCTCCCGGCTCGACGCCGACGCCGAGCGGTGCCGCACCGCGCTCGAGTCGTTCGTCAACCCAGGCAAGAGCCTCGCCCTCGACCTCGCCCACTCGGTGCCGATCGTCTGGGGCTCCTCGCCGCTGGCCACCGTCGCCGCCCGGCGTTTCGGCGACACGCTGTCGGCCAACGCCCGCTACCCCGCAGTGGTCGGCGCGCTCGGCGAGGCCGGCCGCGGCCGGGTCGGCCTGCTCGACGGGGTGTACGGCGGCCTGGCCGAGGCCGACCGCGACATCTTCGCCGACCCGGGGGAGATCGACAGCCCGGCGACCCGGCTGCGCCTGGTGCTGCTGCGCGACGGCGGTCTCGCCTCCGACGAGGAGGAGACCGACGGCGAGCCGATCGCGGTGGAGGAGCGCCGCGCCGAGGCCGTGCAGGAGCTGGCCGAGCGGCGGGGCGTGAGAGTGAGCCTGATCACCGCCGAGGGTGGATCTCCTCTGGAACGATTGGCCTCGCTCGTCGCCGTGCCGGACTTCGCCTCGATCTACCTTGGTCTCGCCCACGGCTTCGACCCGATGGCCGTTCCGGCCGTGAGCGAGATGAAGGAGCTGGCTAACCCGTGAGCACCGAAGGTGGCACCAAGGCGATCTTGGCGGCCCTTGCCGCCAACCTCGGCATCGCCGTCACCAAGTTCGTCGCGTTCATCCTGACCGGCTCGTCGTCGATGCTCGCCGAGGCGATCCACTCGGTCGCCGACTCCGGCAACCAGGGCCTGCTGCTGCTCGGCGGCCGGCAGGCGGAGAAGCGGCCCACCGACCGGCACCCCTTCGGCTACGGGCGCGAGCGCTACATCTACGCGTTCATCGTCGCCGTCGTGCTGTTCTTCGTCGGCGGCGTCTTCGCCATCTACGAGGCCTGGCACAAGATCGCGCACCCGGAGCCGATCACGTCGTGGCAGTGGGTGCCGGTGGTGGTGCTGGTGGCCGCGATCGTGATGGAGGGGCTTTCCTTCCGTACCGCGATCAGCGAGACCCGCAAGATCAAGGGCAAGGCGACGTGGGTCCAGTTCATCCGCCGGGCCAAGGAGCCGGAGCTGCCGGTCATCCTGCTCGAGGACGCCGCCGCCCTGGTCGGCCTCGTGTTCGCGCTCTTCGGCGTCGGCCTGACCCTGATCACCGGCAACGGCATCTGGGACGGCATCGGCACGGCCGCGATCGGCGCCCTGCTGATCAGTGTGGCCGGCATCCTGGCCGTGGAGATGAAGAGCCTGCTCGTCGGCGAGTCCGCCCGCCCGGAGCAGGTCGATGCCATCGAGCAGGCCATCGTCGCCGGCCCCGAGGTCGAGCGCGTGATCCACATGCGCACCGTGCACCTCGGCCCCGACGAGCTGCTGGTCGCGGCCAAGATCGCGGTACGGCACAATGAGACCGCCGACGAGATCGCCCGCGGCATCGACGCCGCCGAGGCCCGCATCCGGGCCGCGGTGCCCATCGCCCGGGTGATCTATCTGGAACCCGACATCTATCGCGCGAACAGGGCCGCGGCCGATTCGGCCTTGACCACCGAGGCGCATTGATTTCCGGGGCCGGCCTTCGGGCCGGCCCTCTTACTTCTTGATCGTTTCGACCCGGAGGCGCACCACCGTGGAAATGCTGGAGAGCCCGATTCGCAACTACGCCTGGGGGTCGCACACCGCGATCGCCACGCTGCAGGGCCGCCCCGCACCGACTCCGGACCCCGAGGCCGAGCTGTGGATGGGCGCCCACCCGACCGGCCCGTCCCGCCTGGGGGTGAGCGGCGCGTCCCTGGCCGACGCGATCGCCGCCGACCCCGTGACCCTGCTCGGCGCCGCAAACGTGGAGCGCTTCGGCACCCGCCTGCCGTTCCTGCTGAAGGTCCTGGCCGCCGCCCAGCCGCTCTCCCTGCAGGCCCACCCGACGCTGGACCGGGCGAGGGCCGCGCACGCCGCCGGCCACCCGTCGTACGTCGACGCCTGGCACAAGCCGGAGATGCTGGTCGCCCTGACTGACTTCGACGCCCTGTGCGGCTTCCGCGCCCCGTCGGCCGCCGCCGCCGACCTGACCGCCCTCGGCGTCGAGCGCCTCAAGCCCACGATCGACGCCCTGTCCCAGCCGGACGTGGCCACCGCGCTGCACGACGCCGTCCGCGGCCTGCTGTCCACCCCGGACGCCGACCTGGTGGCCGAGGTGGTCGCCGCCGCCCGCCCCCGAGCCGCCGAGCGCGACGCCTACGCCCTGATGGTGACGCTCGCCGAGCAGTACCCGGGCGACACCGGCGTCATCGTCGCCACGCTGCTCAACCGGGTCCGCCTCCGCCCCACCGAGGCGGTCTGGATGCCGGCCGGCAACCTGCACGCCTACCTGCGCGGCGTGGGCGTGGAGATCATGGCCGCCTCGGACAACGTCCTGCGCGGCGGCCTGACCCCGAAGCACGTGGACGTGGAGGAACTCCTGCACGTCCTGCGCTTCGAGGTGCTGGACGACCCGATCACCCGGCCGGCCGCCGCGTCGCCGGGCCTGTTCGCGTATCCGATCCCGATCCCGGACTTCACGCTCCACCACGCGGTGCTGTCGGCGGACACCCAGGCGGTTCGCCTGCCGGGCGGGGGCCCGCGGATCGTGCTGTGCACGCGCGGCTCGGTGCGGGTCGACGACGGCGTGGTGCCCGTGACGCTGACGCAGGGCCAGGCCGCCTTCGCGCCGGCCGTGCGGGGGGAGCTGTCGGTGAGCGGCGACGGCGAGGTTTTCCAGGCCGCCACCCCGTAGGGCCGACAACGGCCCGCGGCGCGCGTATCACCACGACGGTGTCCGGATTCAGTGGATTTGCTTGACATCTAGGTTGCTGAGGGTAGTCTTCTAGCTACGCAGGGTTCGTGACCGAGTCCGAGCCCCATGCGGGGGAACCAAACCGGGGGGAAGCGCGGGGCGGTGAGATCACTCTCACCGCCCCGCGCGCTGTCCGGAACTAGGCGGTCCGACCCGCCGACGAGGCGTTTGAAGCGTCGCGGCGCCGACGCGTACCGTGAAGGGTCGCCGTTCGCCTATGCAGACCCAGGAGACCGCATTGACCAGCACGCTGCCGCCGCGGACCGTCGCCGACGGTGACTTCAAGGTGGCCGATCTGTCCCTCGCCGCGTTCGGGCGCAAGGAGATCCAGCTCGCCGAGCACGAGATGCCGGGCCTGATGGCCATCCGGCGTGAGTTCGCCGCCACGCAGCCGCTGAAGGGCGCGCGGATCACCGGCTCGCTGCACATGACGATCCAGACGGCCGTGCTGATCGAGACGCTCGTCGCGCTCGGGGCGCAGGTGCGGTGGGCCAGCTGCAACATCTTCTCGACCCAGGACCACGCGGCCGCGGCCATCGCGGTCGGGCCCGAGGGGACGCCCGAGAAGCCGGCCGGTGTCCCGGTGTACGCCTGGAAGGGGGAGACCCTCGAGGAGTACTGGTGGTGCACCGAGCAGGTGCTGCTCTGGCCCGACGGGCAGGGCCCCAACATGATCCTCGACGATGGCGGCGACGCCACGCTGCTGGTGCACAAGGGCGCCGAGTTCGAGGGGGCCGGCGCGGTGCCATCGCCCGACACCGCCGACTCCGAGGAGTACGCGGTCATCCTCGCGGTGCTGCAGCGCTCGCTGGGCGAGGACAACCGCCGCTGGACCCGCGTGGCGGCCGGCATCAAGGGCGTCACCGAGGAGACCACCACCGGCGTGCACCGGCTGTACGAGATGCAGCAGGCCGGCACGCTGCTCTTCCCGGCGATCAACGTCAACGACTCGGTGACGAAGTCGAAGTTCGACAACAAGTACGGCTGCCGGCACTCGCTCATCGACGGCATCAACCGGGCCACCGACGTGCTCATCGGCGGCAAGGTGGCGGTCGTGTTCGGCTACGGCGACGTGGGCAAGGGCTGCGCCGAGTCGCTGCGCGGCCAGGGCGCCCGGGTCATCGTGACCGAGGTCGACCCGATCTGCGCGCTGCAGGCGGCGATGGACGGCTACCAGGTCGCCACAATCGACGACGTCGTCGAGACCGCCGACATCTTCGTCACCGCGACCGGCTGCCTCGACGTGATCACCGCCGAGCACATGGCGCGGATGAAGCACCAGGCGATCGTCGGCAACATCGGGCACTTCGACAACGAGATCGACATGGCCGGCCTGGCCCGCCGCTCCGACGTCACCCGGATCAACATCAAGCCGCAGGTCGACGAGTGGAAGTTCGACGACGGCCACTCGATCATCGTGCTGTCCGAGGGGCGCCTGCTGAACCTGGGCAACGCGACCGGTCACCCGTCGTTCGTGATGTCCAACAGCTTCGCCAACCAGTCGATCGCGCAGATCGAGCTGTTCACCAAGACCGAGCAGTACCCGATCGGGGTCTACACGCTGCCCAAGCACCTCGACGAGAAGGTCGCCCGGCTGCACCTGGACGCCCTCGGGGTCAGGCTCACCGAGCTGACCAAGAAGCAGGCCGAGTACCTGGGCGTGCCGGTCGAGGGGCCGTTCAAGGCGGACCACTACCGCTACTGAGCTGTACCGATGCGAGGGGCCCCGCCGGAGTGCACCGGCGGGGCCCCTCGCCGTTCACCCCTCTGACGGGACCATGAGGATTTTCACTCGACTCTGCGGTGCTTGAAGGGTGTAGCGGTGAGGTCTAAGGTAAAGCTGACCTAAGTAAGGTACGGCTAACCTGCGGAGCACGGCATGACCGCTATCTACCTGATCGGCCTTCGCGAAGGACTCGAGATCACGCTCGTGGTCTCGATTCTCGTTGCGTTCCTGGTCAAGAGCGACCGTAGGCACCTGCTGAAGTTCGTGTGGGCCGGGGTCGCGGCCGCCGCGCTGCTGTCGATCGGCGTGGCCGCGGTGCTGCAGGCCGGCACGACGTACCTCTCCGGGCCGCGCCAGGAGCTGCTCGACGCGATCGCCTCGCTGGTCGCCGTCGTGTTCGTCACGTTCATGATCTTCTGGATGCGCCGCATGGCCCGCCAGATGGCCAAGGAGCTGCGCGGCAAGCTCGAGGACGCGATCCAGGTCGGCAGCTTCGCGGTGGCCGCCATGGCCTTCCTGGCCGTTGCCCGCGAGGGCCTGGAGACCTCGATCCTCTTCTTCGCCGCCGCGCAGGGCGCCGACACCATGCAGCCGCTGATCGGCATCACGCTCGGCCTGGCCACCTCGATCGTGCTGGGCTACCTGCTCTACGCCAGCGCCATCCGGATCAACCTGACCAAGTTCTTCACGTGGACCGGTGCGCTGCTCGTGCTCGTCGCCGCCGGCATCTTCAAGTACGGGGTGCACGACCTGCAGGAGGCCAACGTCCTGCCGGGCCTGAACAACCACGCGTTCGACGTGTCCGGTGCGCTGCCGCCCACCTCCTGGTACGCGGAGCTGCTGCGCGGCATGTTCAACTTCACGCCCCAGCCGTCCGTCCTGGAGACCATCGCCTGGGTCGCGTACGGCGTGCCGGTCCTGGTCCTCTTCCTGCTGCCGCTGCTTCGCAAGCCGGGCGCGCCCGCCCCGGTTCCGGCCGCCCAGCCCGCCGGAACCAAGCCGGCCAACGCCTGACGCCGCCTCATTCCTCCCCCATTTCGTAGGAGCACCATGCGCAATACACGCCTGCTCGTCTTCGGCGCGGTCCCGGCTCTCGCGCTGGGCCTGGCCGCCTGCGGCGACGACAAGTCCGGCGACAAGGCCGGCTCGGGGGCCGGCGGCAACGGCAAGATCGCCGTCACCGCGACCGACACCGAGTGCAAGGTGGAGCGCACCGAGACGAACGCGGGTCCGGTCACCTTCGCCGTCAGCAACAAGGGCGGCAAGGTCACCGAGTTCTACATCTTCGCCACCGGCGACCGGATCGTCGGCGAGGTTGAGAACGTGGCGCCGGGCCTGACCCGGGAACTCATCGTCGAGCTGCCGGCCGGCACCTACGAGACCGCCTGCAAGCCGGGCATGGTCGGCAACGGCATCCGCGGCACGTTCAAGGCCACCGGCGAGAGCAAGCCGCTCACCGACGACGCCAAGCTCGCGCAGGCGACGAAGGACTACCAGACGTACGTCAAGAACAACGCCAGCGCCCTGATCGACAAGACCACCGAGTTCGTCAACGCGGTCAAGGCCGGCGACGTGGAGAAGGCCAAGCAGCTCTACCCGATCGCCCGCACCTACTGGGAGCGCATCGAGCCCGTGGCCGAGAGCTTCGGCGACCTCGACCCGGCGATCGACGCCCGCGAGGCCGACCTCGAGGCGGGCCAGGAGTGGACCGGCTTCCACAAGATCGAGAAGGACCTGTGGGTCACCAAGGACATCAGCAAGTCCGGCCCGATCGCCGACAAGCTGCTGGCCGACGTGAAGACCATCGTGGACAAGGCGCAGAACGTCCAGCTGTCCCCGCTGGAGCTCGCCAACGGGGCCAAGGAGCTGCTCGACGAGGTGGCCACCGGCAAGATCACCGGTGAGGAGGACATCTTCTCGCACACCGACCTGTGGGACTTCCAGGCCAACCTGGAGGGCTCCCGGGCCGCGATCGCCGCGCTGCGGCCGGTGATCGAGGAGAAGGACGCCGCCCTGGCCAAGACCCTCGACGAGAAGTTCGCCGCCGCCCAGGCCGAGCTGGACAAGTACCGCAACGGCGACGGCTGGAAGCTGCACAACGAGCTGTCCGAGGCCCAGCTCAAGTCGCTGGCCAACGCGATCAACGCGCTCGCCGAGCCGATCAGCAAGGTCGCGCCGCTCGTCGGCAGCAAGTAAGTCGCCGCCAGGCGCGCCCGGTCCGCCGGGCGCGCGGACGTGGCGTACCGAAGTCGGATCTTTGAAGGGGTTTGACTTGAAGGGGTTTGGCATGGACCGCCGGAAGATGATCGGGCTCGCGGGTGCGGGTGCCGTCGGGGCCGCGGCCGCGGGCGTCGTGGGCTCGCAGCTCTTCGATCGCGCCGAACCCGCCCGGGCGTCCGACCCTGGCGCGGCCGTGCCCTTCTACGGCGCGCACCAGGCCGGGATCGTCACGCCCGCCCAGGACCGGCTGCACTTCGTCGCCTTCGACGTCATCACCGACAAGCGCGACGAGCTGGTCGCGCTGCTGCAGAAATGGACCGCGGCGGCGGCCCGGATGACGGCCGGGAAGGACGCCGGCTCCATCGGCGCGGTCAACGGCGTCGCCGAGGCCGCGCCCGACGACACCGGCGAGGCGCTCGGCCTGCCGCCGTCCGGCCTCACCCTCACCATCGGCTTCGGGCCCTCCCTCTTCCGCACCGCGGAGGGCAAGGACCGCTTCGGCATCGCGAGCAGGCGCCCCGACGCCCTGGCCGACCTGCCGAAGTTCGCCAAGGACGCGCTCAAGCCCGAGATCTCCGGCGGCGACATCTGCGTGCAGGCCTGCGCGCACGACCCGCAAGTGGCCGTGCACGCGGTGCGCAACCTGGCCCGGATCGGCTTCGGCGTGGTCAGCGTGCGCTGGTCGCAGCTGGGCTTCGGGCGCACCTCCTCGACCTCGCGCAACCAGCAGACCGCGCGCAACCTCTTCGGCTTCAAGGACGGCACCGCCAACCTCAAGGCCGAGGACACCGCGCTGCTCGACGAGCACCTCTGGGCGCGGGCCGGCGACGGCGCGGACTGGATGGCTGGCGGCTCCTACATGGTCACCCGCAAGATCCGGATGGTGATCGAGACCTGGGACCGCACCTCGCTGGGCGAGCAGGAGGCGATCATCGGGCGCAACAAGGGCGAGGGCGCGCCGCTGTCCGGCGCCAAGGAGTTCGACGAGCCGGTCTTCTCGACCAACGGGTCCGACGGCCGGCCGCTCATCCCCGCCAACTCCCACGTGCGGCTGGCCCACCCCGAGGTGAACGACGGTGCCCGGCTGCTGCGCCGCGGGTACAACTTCGTCGACGGCTCCGACGGCCTCGGCCGCCTCGACGCCGGGCTGTTCTTCATCGCCTACCAGCGCGACCCCCGCAAGCAGTTCGTGCCGATCCAGACCCGCCTCTCGCGCCAGGACGCGCTCAACGAGTACATCCGCCACGTATCCAGCGGCTTGTTCGCCTGCCCGGCGGGCATCTCCGGCACCGAGGACTCCTGGGGTCGTGCCCTCTTCGCCTAGGCGGGCCCCCTATGGTTGCCGGGTGGCGTTTGTAACTGGAAGGCAGATGCGGGCTTCGATCACCGTCCTCGGGGCGGCCGGGCTGCTGCTCGGCGCGTGCACCGGGGACAACGGGGCCAAGCCGTCGCCCACGGCCACCATCGGGTTCGCCGACTGCCAGAAGAACCCGACCACGTGCAACGGTGGCGACATCAAGCTGGGCGGCGCGTACACGTACGGCCTGGACGAGCCCGTCACCAACTGGAACGTGAACACGAAAGACGGGAACACCCCGGCGACCAGGCAGGCGCTGTCCGGGCTGCTGCCCCAGGTGTTCAAGGTCGACCCGCAGGGCCGCCTGCAGCTCAACGCCGACCTCGTGAGCTCCGCCGACATCACGAACCAGACCCCCGAGACGATCGTCTACAAGATCCGTCCGGACGCGGTCTGGAGCGACGGCGTGCCGATCACCGCCGACGACTTCATCCTCACCTGGAAGCAGAACTCCGGGAACCCCGCGCACTGCACCACCTGCGTCCCGGCCAGCGCCGCCGGCTACGACCTGATCAAGAGCATCGTGGGCTCCGACGGCGGCAAGACGGTCACCATGACCTTCACCGACGGCAAGACCTTCGGCGACTGGAAGGGCGACTTCTCCAACGACGGGCTGTACCCGTCGCACCTGGCCACCAAGCAGGGCTACGACCTGGCCAAGCCCGAAGGCGTGGCCGGCGCCGCCGACTGGTTCGCCCACACCGTGCCGACCTGGTCCGGCGGGCCGTACCAGATCGAGTCGTTCGCGAAGGACCAGACGCTGGTGCTCAAGAAGAACGACAAGTGGTACGGCAGGACGAAGCCCTCGCTGGACCAGATCACCTTCAAGTTCGTGCTGGACCCGGCGGCCGTCCTGCCCGCGCTGCGCAGCAAGGAACTGACCGGCATGGCCCTCGAGCCGAGCCAGGCCCTCGTCACCGGGGTCGCCGGCACGCCGGGGGTGATCTACGAGATCGGCGAGAGCTTCACGTGGGAGCAGCTGACGCTCAACACGAAGAACAAGTACCTCGCCGACCCGGTCCTGCGCCGCGCGCTCTTCACCGCGGTGAACGTCAAGACGATCATCGATAAGACGTACGGCGCCTACAACAAGGACCTCAAGCCGCTGGGCAGCCACAACCTCATGCCCGGCGACGCCGGCTACAAGGACGTGGTCACCGGCACCGGCCAGGGCTCTGGCGACGCCGGCAAGGCCAAGAAGCTCCTCACCGACGCCGGCTACAAGATCGAGAATGGCCACCTGGTGACCAAGGCCGGCGAGGTCGTGCCGGCCCTCCGGCTGCGCTACGACAAGGGCAACACGGTGCGGGCCGCGATCGCCGAGCAGGTCGCCGCCGGGCTCAAGGAGATCGGCCTGGACGCCCGGGCCGAGACGAGCGAGGGCCTGGGCCAGACCCTCACGGCCGCCGACTTCGACCTGGTGCTGTTCGACTGGGTGAACGGGCCGCTCTTCCAGGCGGCACCGGAGCGGCGCTGGGCGACCGGCGCCCCGGGCAACTACGGCGGGTACTCCAACGCGGAGCTGGATCGGCTGGTCCACCAGGCCGCCATCGACATCGACCCCAAGCACGCCGCCGATCTGCTCAACCAGGCCGACGACCTGCTGACCAAGGACGCCTATGTCCTCCCGCTGATGCGGCGGCCCACGTTGACGTTCACCTATCAGGAGTACGCCAACATCCGCGACAACCCGTCGGTGTGGGGTCCGACGTACAACATCCAGGAGTGGGGCCGGCGGCAAGGCTCCTAACAGGTTTCTCGCCCAGGCCGCCCCTCCCCACGCCGCGGGTCAGCCGCGGCGGCTCAGCGTTGCGGTCAGGCCCGGCCAGACGCTCGCCGAGGCCGCGCGGGCCCTCGCCAGGCGGTGACTGGCCCGGCGGTGCCGCTCGGCCAGCACCGCGGCCAGGTACGCCCAGCCCGGGACGCCCGGCGGGGGCGGCGGGGTGGTGCAGGCGGCCACCTCGCGGGCCAGCGCCTGGCCCAGCGCCGTGCGGGCCGGCTCGGTGATCTGCCGGTTGCGGGCCAGGAAGTGCCGCACGGCCAGCGCCAGGCTGTCGTCCAGCCCGGTCAGGTCGAGCAGCGCGGCCCAGCCGGCCAGCGGCGGCGGCATGGCCGGCACCCACCCCCAGGCTGCGGGCGTGCGCTCGTGGATCACGATCGTGCCGGCCACCAGGTCGCCGATCCGCTTGCCGCTCGGGTTGAGCATGAGCACGCCCAGGCCGACCGCCCAGGACGCCACCGGGAACAGCAGGCCCGGCCACTCGACCGCCAGGCCCACCAGCGCGCGGGTCAGCGCCTGGCGGAAGCGGATCGGGCCGCCGTCGTCGCGCACCACGCGCAGGCCCATCGCGAGCTTGCCC
This sequence comes from Dactylosporangium sp. NPDC051485, assembly GCF_040682015.1. NCBI lineage: Bacteria > Bacillati > Actinomycetota > Actinomycetes > Micromonosporales > Micromonosporaceae > Dactylosporangium > Dactylosporangium sp. NPDC051485. The sequence goes on along the minus strand of NZ_JBFAZW010000063.1, from coordinate 21,855 downwards.
GGAGTACGGCCGCGCAGCAGCGTCTCCCAGAACACCGGGTAGCCGATCAGCACGATCACCGTGTCGATGACGATGAACGCCTGGCCCAGGCCCAGGTCGAACAGGCCGGCCTGGGCGACCAGGTAGACGGCCAGCGCGGTGGCGAAGATCAGCGCGACCAGCAGGACGGCCTGGCACAGCAGGTCCAGCGCCAGGGCCAGCACCCGCGACCCGGCCCGGGCGACCCGCACCTCGAGCTCGACGGCCTCGCCGCTGATCACGCGCTCGCCGGGCACGGCCGCCGTGTCGTTCATGGCAGACAGTGTGCATCAGCGGGGCACCCCCGGGCGTGCCCGCTCCGTCTACGCTGCCATGCGTGGACCTGGACGCGTACGTCGCCGAGCACGGCGCCGAGTGGCGGCGGCTCGACGAGCTGTCCCGGCGCCGCAAGCTCTCCGCGGCCGAGGCCGACGAGCTCGTGGCCCTCTACCAGCGCGCGGCCACGCACCTGTCGCTGATCCGCAGCCGCTCGCCCGACCCGATCCTGGTCGCGCGGCTGTCCCGCCTCGTGCTGGCCGGTCGCAACGCGCTCACCGGCTCGCCGGCGTTCTCCATGGCCGGGGTCGGCCGCTTCTTCACCCACACGTTCCCGCTGGCCGTCTACCGGGCCTGGCCGTGGTGGTGCGGCGTCGCGACGGCGTTCACGGCGCTGACGTTCGGCCTGATGGCGTACGTCGTGTCGGACCCACAGGTCGCGGGGTACTTCATCAGCGACGCCGACATCGGCAAGCTGGTCAACCAGGACTTCGCCGGCTACTACAGCGAGTACCTGCCGCAGAACTCGTTCCTGCGCGTGTGGACCCACAACGCCCTGATCACCGGCGTGTGCCTGGCCTCCGGCGTGGCCTTCCTCCCGGTCCTCTACGTCCTCTTCGAGAACGCCCTCAACGTCGGCCTCATCGGCGGCGTGATGATCGCCTACGGCCGCTCCGACGTGTTCTTCGGCCTGATCATCCCGCACGGCCTGCTCGAGCTCACCGCCGTGTACATCGGGGCCGGCGTAGGCCTGCGCATTGGCTGGGCCTGGGTCGCCCCCGGCCCGCTGCGCACCCGCGGCCGGGCCCTCGCCGAGACGGCGCTGGAGGGCATGCTGGTCGCCCTCGGGCTCGTGGCGGTGCTGCTGGTCAGCGGGGTGCTGGAGGGGTTCCTGACGCCGTCCCCGCTGCCCTACCTCGTCAAGGACTTCATCGGCTTCCTGGTGTGGGCCGCCTTCCTGGCGTACGTCTTCGTGCTCGGCCGCCGCGCCCAGCAGGAGGGCCACACCACCACCGCCCCCGGCGAGGTCCCGGACGCCCTCCCGACCGCTTGACCCCCGCACGCGCTCACAGCCGCCCAGTGTGCTCCAGCGCGCAGTGACCCGCGCGGGTTCACAGCCGCCCGGTGTGCTTCAACGCCAAGTAGTGGTCGGTCAGGCGGGACGCCAACTCGTCGGCCGGGGCGTCGACCACCTCCACGCCGTGGTGGCGCAGCGCGGCGGCAACCCGGTCGCGCTCGCTCAGGGCCCGCTGGGCGGCCGCCGCGGCGTACACATCCGCCGCCACCGCCCCCGCACCCACCTGCGCCATCCGGGCCAGCTCGGGGTCGTGCGCGGCCGCCACGATCACCTTGTGCCGGGCGGCCAGCTGCGGCAGCACCGGCAGGAGGCCCTCCCCGAGCGCCCCCGGCTCGAGCGCCGTGAACAGCACCACCAGCGCCCGCTTGCGCTCCCGCCGCAGCACCTCCCCGGCGACCAGCCCGAAGTCGGTCTCGACCAGCGCCGGCTCCAGCGGCGCCATCGCCGTGACCAGCCGGAACAGCAGCGTCTTCTTGTCCACGTCGGTCACCGAGGCGCGCACCGCCGTGTCGACGGCGAGCAGGTCCACCCGGTCGTCCGCCCGGGCCGCCACCGAGGCCAGCAGGAGCGCGGCGTCCATGGCGGCGTCGAGGCGCGGCTCGTCGCCGATGCGGGCGGCCGACGTGCGCCCCGTGTCGAGCACACACACCAGCCGCCGGTCGCGCTCGGGCCGCCAGGTCCGCACCACGACGTCGGAGCGCCGCGCGCTACCGCGCCAGTCGATGGAGCGCACGTCGTCGCCGAGCACGTACTCCCGCAGCGTGTCGAACTCCGTGCCCTGCCCCCGCCCGCGGGTCACCACCGAGCCGTCCAGCACCCGCAGCCGAGCCAGCTTCTCGGGCAGCAGGCGGCGGGAGTTGAACCTGGGGTACACCCGAAGCCGCCACTTCGGCGTCAGGCGGTCCGCCACCGCCCGGCTCGTCTGCCGATACGTCAGCCGGAACGGCCCGAACGACCGCACCATGACCCGCACCGCCGCCCGGTCCCCGCGCCGCGTCGGGGTGAGCGTGGTCGTGATCGCGACCGCCCGCCCCGGCTCGATCCGCACGTCCTGCATCGCCGGTGTGCCCCCGGCCGAGGGCACCCAGGAGTCGCGCACCCGCCCGGTGAGCACCCGGTCGGAGCGGTTCTGCAGCAGCAGCGTGACCTGCCCGGTCTCGCCCAGCCACACCGACTGGTCCCCGGTGCGACTCATCTTCAGCCGCTTCGGCGACGCCGCGGCCGCGTAGTCCACGGCGCACGCGGCGGCCACCAGCAGCAGGATCACCCCGGCCGCGATCCACAGCGCGGCGGGCGACACCCGGTCGCCGAGCACGAGGCCGGCCACCGCCAGCAGCACCGCCCCGGCCCCGACCAGCCCCGCCGCCCGTGTGGTGATCATCGCGGTCCCCGGTTGCCGGTCATCGCGGCGTCGGGACGGTGGCCAGCACCGAGTCCAGCACGGCGTCGGTCGTGACGCCCTCCAGCTCCGCCTCGGCCCGCAGCCGCACTCGGTGCCGCAGCGCCGGCCGGGCCAGCGCCTTGACGTCGTCGGGCGTGACGTACTCCCGCCCGGTCAGCCAGGCCCATGCCTTCGAGGCCCCCAGCAGCGCCGTGGCGCCGCGCGGAGACGCCCCCAGCTCCAGCGACGGCGAGACCCGGGTCGCCCGGCAGAGGTCCACGATGTAGGCGAGCACGCCGTCGGCGACCGCGACCCGCTGTACCGCCGCCCGCCCCGCCGCCAGGTCGGCCGCCGAGGCCACCGCCTGCACCCCCGCCTCGCGCAGCCGCCGGGGGTCGAATCCCTGATGGTGCGCCCGCAGCACGCCGAGCTCCTCGTCCCGGGTCGGCAGCGGCACGGTCAGCTTCAGCAGGAACCGGTCGAGCTGGGCCTCCGGCAGCGGATACGTCCCCTCGTACTCGATCGGGTTCTGCGTCGCCGCCACCAGGAACGGATCCGGTAGCGCCCGCCCCCGCCCCTCGACCGAGACCTGCCGCTCCTCCATGACCTCCAGCAACGAGGCCTGCGTCTTCGGCGGCGTCCGGTTGATCTCGTCCGCGATCAGCAGGTTCGTGAACACCGGCCCCTCCCGGAACTCGAACTCCGCGCTGCGGTTGTCGAAGATCAGCGACCCGGTGACATCGCCGGGCATGAGGTCGGGCGTGAACTGCACCCGCTTCGAGTCAAGGTCGAGAGCCGCCGCGATGGTGCGGATGAGCAGCGTCTTGGCCACGCCCGGCACCCCTTCGAGCAGCACGTGCCCGCGCGCCAGCAGCGCGATGACCATCCCGCTGACGACGGCGTCCTGCCCGACGACCACCTTGGCCACCTCGGCCCGGAGCCGCCCGAGCGCGGCCCGCGCCACCTGGGCGCCCTCGTCCGGCACCCCATGCATCGTCGGCGTGGCGGTTTCGGTCACCGTGACTCTCCTTCGGTTACGGCCTGATCGTTACTGGCTGTGCTGTTCGCCCCCGGTAGCCCGGCGCCGGGGCTGGCCGCCTGCTGGGTGGCGACGGCGCTGACCAATCCCTCGCCGGGGGCGGCCGCCTGCTCGGTGGCGATGGCGCTGACCAGCTGGTCGAGGGTCGCGGCGGCCGCGACCAGATCCGCGTCGTTGGCCGGGGCCGGGCCGAAGAGCGTGTGCCCGACGGCCGCCGCCGGCCAGCCGCTGCGCGCCGCGACCGTCTCGACCAGCGCCGTACGGTCCCCGTCCGGATCGAGCCGCAACAGCCGGGCCATCCGGCCCAGCGCCGCCTCGCGCAGGATCTGTATCGCCTCGGGCCGGGCCCGCGCCCGCTGGTACAGCCGCCCCCGTCCGGTCGCGGTCTCGCTGGAGCGCACCACCACCGGCAGCGGCTCGACCACCGGCGCCCCGAGCCGGCGCGCCCCGGCCACGGTGAGCAGCACCACGCCGACGAGGAGAAGGGCCGTCGTGGGGTACACCCACTTCGGAAACGCGACCCAGAGCGGGTTCGGCGGCGAGCCGCCATCGTTGTCCTGGCCCGCCGGGATCGACGCGCCGCCGACGGGCGGCCGCGGGATCGGCGTGCGGCGTTCGCGCGGGAAGTCCCGCTCGTCCGGGTCGCTCGGCTGGACCGGCCGCAGCGACGCCGGCGCGACCGGTGCCCCGTTGAGCGCGGGGTCGTCGATCACGATCGGCGGCGGCTCCCGGTGGTGCAGGTCGAGCCAGATGAGCCGCGGCGCGCCGGTCAGCAGCCCGGTGGCCAGCCGCGCGTTCCCGCGTTCGCCGATCCGGTCGTTGCGGAACGGATCCGCCGCCCCGACGACCGTGACGGTGGTGGACTCGCGCTGGTACACCACCAGCGACCCGCCGTAGCAGCGCTGCGTCTCGCGGCCCAGCGTGGGGTCGACCTCGCCGTACGAGGACCGCCCCACCGCGGCCGCCCCGGCCTGCGCCGCCGGCCCGTACCCGCACCCGGGCTCGGGCGCCTTCGCCGTGTAGTTGCGATGCAGCGCCTCGAACGGCAACCGCCCGTCGATCACGGCCGCCGCGTCCGGCTCGACGATCACGACCCGCGTCGAGGCCGGCAGCACCTTCAACATCCGCAGGTACAGCGGGTGCACCAACTGCGGCGTCGTGATCAACAGTGTGGCGTTGCCGTTGTACGCGGCGACGAGCGCATCGGAGGTCGAGTGCTCCGGGATGATCGTGACCCCGGCCTCGCGCACCCGCCCCGCCAGCTCGGCCGCCCCGATGTCCGCCCGGCTGCCCGGCGACAGGTAGTCGGCGTCGCTGAGCCCGGGCTGCCCGACCTGGTACACCACGATCCCGAGCAAAATCAGCACGATCGCGGCCACGACCGGCACGACGAGCCGCAGCCACCGCCGGCTCCGGGGGCCGCGTGCCTTGCCCGCCCCGGTGCCCACCGCCCGGCCCGTCGCCCGCCGCGCCGGCTCGGTCGCGGCCCTGATCGTCGGCCCGGCGGACACCCCGTCGCCCGGCCCGTCCGTCCCCGGCCCGTCGGTACCCGCTCCAGCGGTGGCTGCTTTGGCGGTGCTCGGTCCGACGATGCCCGCTTCAGTGGTGGCTGCTCCGGTGGTGGCTGCTTCGGCGGGTGCGGTGAGGCGTGGTCCAGCGCCGCCCGGCTCGGCGGTTTCCGCTCCGGCGGGTGTGGCGGTCTCCGGCCCGGTCGCGGTCGCGCTGGTCAGCGGCTCGTTCGTCGGTTCGGTCATCGCCCGACCTCCGTGGCGAGCGCCTTCATGCGGTCGTCGTGCTCGGCGGTGGCGGGGCGTTGCCCGTACCAAATATCCGAGAAAATGCCGGTAGCGGCCCGTATGGGCGTCTCGATCTCCGGCTTCGCCACCCCGGCCGCCCGGGCCAGCTCGGTGACGGTCATGCCCGGCCGGTGCTCCAGCACATCGCGCTCGACCAGCCCACGCACGATCGCCCGGAGCCGCTCCCGGACCGCCTCCGCGTACCGCCCCTCCGCCGCCATCCGGTCGGCCAGCGACGCGAACACGTGGGCCGGCAGCTCCGGGACCTCCGGATCGTCGGCCTCGCTGTCGGGCTCCTCCTCGGCGTCCGGGCCGAGGTCGACGTCGAGTTGCTCGTCGTTCTCGTCCCCGCGCTGCCGGCCGAACCGCAGCCGGGGGAACCGCTTCGGAATCCAGCGGGGGTAGAAGTAGTGCAGCAGGCCGAACACGATCGCGACGCCGACCAGGATGACGCCGGCCAGCTCAACGCCGACCGTCTCGTCGATCCACTGCAGCACGCCCTCCCACCACCTGGTCATCGCGCCGCCGCCGTCCCGCTCGCGGCGGGCCGTCGCGCAGTGCCGAGGTGCTGTCTGCTCATCGGACGGCCGCCCCGAGGATGACCGAACTCGCCAGGTCGACCGGGCGGCCCAGGCGCCGCAGCCGGCCGATGGCCACGTCGAGCCCCTCGACCCGCATCCGTACCTCCAGGTACAGCACCGCGTCGATGCACGCGAGCGACGCATAGGCCACGGCGTCGACCACCGCCCAGATCGCGATCATGGCGAGCGTGTAGGCGGCCTGCCCGTGGTCGAGCCAGAGCTCCAGCGCATACGAGCCGCCGAGGCCGAGGACGATCCGAATGAGGGCCCAGCTGAAGTACCCCCCGAGGCGGATCCCGGCGCCGCGCAGGTTGCGCCCGGCCAGCCGGAACGAGCGGCCGACCGCCGCGAACGGGCCAGTCCGGTCCACCACCAGCGCCGGCGAGGCGAGGCCGAGCAGCCCGAACACCAGCGGCCACGGGAGCATCAGGACCAGCGAGGTGACGAGGATCAGCGCGGCGGTCACGAGGGCGACGACGAGCAGCGGCAGGGCGCGGCGCAGCACCTGGCGGAGCAGGTCGCGGGGGCGGGCCGCGACGCCGAGCAGGCCGGGGCCGGCGGCCGCCCCGGCCAGGCCGCCGAGCAGTGTGAGGATCATGCCCTCGGTGCTCATGCCGAAGCAGAAGGCCAGCCAGGACTCGCCCGCCTTCGACGGGTGGGGCGCGAACCAGGGCAGGTTCATGTCGGCCCAGCCGCGCAGGGGATAGAGGAGCGCCTGCTCGCCGACGGCCAGCACCAACGCGGCCCCGGAGCAGCAGCGGGGCCTGCGTGCGCAGCAGGGAGACGGCGGCGTCGAGCAGCTCCCCGAAGGTCAGGGGGCGCATCGGAATCACGGCGCGGGTCTCCACGCGGGACACCGTAGTCGGCTCGGGCGACTTCGGGGGGTCACCGCCGCGGACCGTCACGCAGTGTCGTTGAACGAACACGACAGGGCGCGAAATATCCAAGATCCGCGGTCGGGTTCCCACTGAGGGGGAGGGAGGTGAAATATTGGACCGCATGAGAGCCCGTGTCCTGGTGGTCGATGACGACCCCGCCCTCGCCGAGATGCTCGGCATCGTCCTGCGCAGCGAGGGGTTCCTTCCTTCCTTCGTTGCCGACGGTGAGCGCGCTCTCGCTGCTTTCCGGGACACCCGCCCCGACATCGTCCTGCTCGACCTGATGCTGCCCGGCATGAGCGGGATAGACGTGTGCCGGTCCATCCGGGCCGAGTCGGGCGTCCCCATCGTGATGCTCACCGCCAAGAGCGACACCGTCGACGTGGTCCTGGGTCTGGAGTCGGGGGCCGACGACTATGTCATGAAGCCCTTCAAGCCCAAGGAGCTCGTCGCCCGCATGCGGGCCCGGCTGCGCCGGGGCGAGGACGTGGCCCCGGAGTTGCTGACCATAGGGCCACCCGGCAACCAGATCACCATCGACGTGCCGGCGCACACCGTCATGCGCGACGGCGACGAGGTCAAGCTGACCCCGCTCGAGTTCGACCTGCTGGTCGCGCTCGCCCGCAAGCCGCGCCAGGTGTTCACCCGCGAGGTGCTGCTGGAGCAGGTGTGGGGCTATCGCCATGCGGCCGACACCCGCCTGGTCAACGTCCACGTGCAGCGTCTGCGCGCCAAGATCGAGCCCGACCCCGAGAAGCCCGAGATCATCCTCACGGTGCGCGGCGTCGGCTACAAGGCTGGGACCGGTTAGGCCGAGCCATGGTGCGTATCGACCCGCTCATCCTCCGGGCCCGCCGCCTGCGGCTCCGGAGGATTGTTCCGCAGGCCGTGAGCCGGCGCGTGCGCCGGCTCTGGGCGGTGCTGCGGCGGCAGTGGCGCCGTTCGCTGCAGTTCCGGGTCGTGGGCATCACGCTGTCGCTGTCCGCCGCGCTGGTGCTGGCCTTCAGCTACACGGTTGCCTCGCTGATCAGCAACGGCGTGCTGCAGAACCGGATCGACCAGACCACGGTCAACGTCGGCGCCGGCGCCGCCTACGCGACGCAGGAGCTGACCGGCTTCACCCAGCTCGACGACCCCAGCCTGCCCACGGCCGCGAACAAGATCGCGGTCACGCTGCAGGCCAAGCTCAGCAACGTGGCCGCCGAGGTCGTCATGCTCAGGCGCGCCGGGAACCTGAATGTCTCCTGGCCGAAGCTGAAGAACGCCGACATCATGGACAGCCCGCAGGTGAACCGGATGCGCTCGCTCGTCACCGGGCTCAAGCCGGGCACCTATCAGCAGATAGCGACGCTGGACATCGGTGATGGGCCGAAGAAGTACCTCGTGATGGGCACCCCGGTCGCTCTCGGCAGCGAGCCGCTGGAGCTGTACTACATCGTCCCTCTGCAGGCCGAGGACGAACTCATCCAGTTCACCGGCGTCGTGGTCACCGGCACCGGCATCGCGCTCGTCGCGCTGCTGGCCCTGATCGCGGCCATGATGACCCGCCTGGTGGTGACGCCGGTGCGGGTGGCGGCGCGCACCGCCCAGCGGCTGTCCGCCGGCCTGCTCGACCAGCGCATGGTGGTGCGCGGGGAGGACGATCTGGCGCGGCTCGCCGCCGCGTTCAACCAGATGGCCGCCAACCTGCAGCGCCAGATCGTGCGGCTGGAGGAGATGTCCCGCCTGCAGCGGCGCTTCACCTCCGACGTCTCGCACGAACTGCGCACCCCGCTGACCACCGTGCGGATGGCCGCCGACCTGCTGTTCTCCTCCCGTGACGAGTTCGAGCCGGCCGCTGCGCGCAGCGCCGAGCTGCTGCAGGCCGAGCTCGACCGGTTCGAGGGGCTGCTGACCGACCTGCTGGAGATCAGCCGGTTCGACGCCGGGTTCGCCGCGCTCGACGCCGAGCCGACCGACCTGGTTCCGATAGTGCGCCGCGTCACCGGCCAGCTCGAGTCGCTGGCCGAGCGATGCAAGGTCGAGCTCAAGGTCGTCGTGCCCGACGAGGAGGTCATCGCCGAGGTTGACCCGCGCCGGGTCGAACGGGTGCTGCGTAACCTGGTCGGCAACGCCGTCGAGCACGGCGAGGCCAAGCCGGTGGTCGTCACGCTCGCCGCGGACGGCTCGGCGGTCGCCGTCACGGTTCGCGACCACGGCGTGGGCCTCAAGCCAGGGGAGGAGAAACTGGTGTTCAACCGGTTCTGGCGCGCCGACCCGTCGCGCGCCCGGCAGACTGGGGGCACCGGACTCGGCCTGTCGATCAGCCTGGAGGACGCCCGCCTGCACGGCGGCTGGCTGGAGGCGTGGGGCGCGCCGGGCAAGGGTGCGCAGTTCCGGCTGACGCTCCCGGCCCGCAACGGCGACCGGCTGGTGTCCTCGCCGCTGCGGCTGGTTCCGGACGATGCCCGCGCCGACGAGGCCGCCCTGATCGGCGAGACGCCATGACGCAAGCTCGGCGGTCGCCGTTTCCTGGCGGTTGGTCCGGCCGGCGCCGGTTGATCGGGCCGGGCGCCATGGCGGGGCTCGCCGCGGTGCTCGCGCTCGCGGGTTGCGGGCTGCCGTCGCGCACGGAGCCGAAGTACTCCGGGCCTGCCCACAGCGCGGCGCCACCGGCGCCGGGCAACAACAGGCCACCGGTGCCGACCCCGGCGTCGAGCGCGATCGATCTGGTCCAGCAGTTCCTGCGGGCGTCCGTCCAGGGCAACATCGACAGCGACGACGACTCGTCACAGAACCGGGAGACCCGGGACAGGCTAAGAATGTTCATGACGCCGGCGGCGGCCCAGTCCTGGACGGCGCCGGCCGACGGGCTCGTCATCGTCCGCGACATGCATCTCGAGCAGACGCAGGTGGTCAACGGGGCGTATGTGGTCGAGGCCAAGATCACGCCCATCGGGACGCTGAACGGGCGGGGAGAGTTCGACGCCCAGCAGAAGCCGGACCCGTTCACCGCGCGGTTCGTGGTCGAGTCCACCGTCAGCGGCGATTTCCGCCTCAGGGAGGCGCCCTCCGAGCTGCTCATGACCGAGTCCGGGTTCAAGGACTGGTACGAGTGGCAGCCCATCTACTTCTGGGAGGCCAACGGATCGTCGGCGAAGCTGGTGCCGGACATGCGGTACATGCCGACGACCTTCTCGGCCGTCAAGCAGGTCATCGAAGTGATGCGCTGGCTCAAGCTGGGGGCCGGCCCGTGGCTCGGGGGCGTCGTGAAGGGGCTGCCGGACAACGTCGAGAGCAAGGACAGCCCGGTCGTCGACAGCGCTAGCCAGACCGTGAAGGTCAACCTCAGCGGTAAGGCGGCCGGGGTCGATGACCTTAGCCGGAGCCGGCTGGCGAGGCAGATCCGCTGGTCGCTGCGGGAGCACCCGCGCGTCCAGCTGACGATCGAGGGCCAGACCGTCCCGGCTGACTCCGAGGCGGGCTTCACCGACGACAATGTCGCCTACACGCAGGCCACGACGCCGCTCTCGGCGGACAAGCCGGAGAAGTTCTGCGTGGTGAACGGCTCGGCGCGGGCCGTCGTCATACCGCAGGCGGGCGAGACGCCGCTGTTCGCGCCCGGCGGCGCCAACGCGCAGGTGGTGTCCGCGGCGATCAACCGGCAGCTCAACCGGGCGGCGCTCGTGCGGCAGGTGTCGAAGACGGAGCAGTCGCTCGTCGTCGGGGAGATCGGTTCGGTCGCCGGCCCGCCGGTGTACCGCGAGACGAACCTCCAGCGGGTGGCGCACCTGAGCCGGCCGGTGTGGATCAACTACCCGTCGCAGCGGCTGCTGGTCTCCGACGGCGAGCAGCTGTGGGCCGGGACCGACGTCAACTCGACGACCCTGGAGAAGGTCTTCCAGGGCGGCGTGGCGACGCCCCAGGCGATCACCGCCTTCGCGGTCGCGCCCGAGGGCCACCGGATCGCGCTCATCGCCGGCGGCAACCTCATGGTCGCCTCCCTGCAGTTGACCAACGACAATAAGCTGAGCATGGGGCCGCTGCGGCCGATCACCACGACGCTGGGTGACACCCAGGGCGTGGCCTGGCTGACCGAGACGACGCTGGTGGTCGGTGGCAAGCCGAGCGCGCCCCAGCCGAACTCCTTCAAAGGCACGCCGGTGCCGCCGTACTCGGTCGTTGGCATCACGCTGGACGGCGCAGACGAGACGCCGCTTCCGCTCGGCGACAACCGGCAGGCGTCGCAGCAGGAGATCAACGCGGTGGTGGCCCGGCTCGGCAACCCGCTGTCCACGCTCACCCAGTCGTGGCGGAACATGCCGATCTCGGTGATGGTCGAGGTCAACCACGTCGCCCGTGAGGTCTTCCGGGACACCATCGACCCGCTGAACGTCGTCGGCCCGGACCCGGGCCAGTCCCCGAGCGCCGGGCCCGCCACCCCCACCTCGCCCTTCTATCCGGACTGAACGTGCCGCCCGCCGCCCGCCCGTCCGAGCCGGGCCCGTCCGAGCCCCGGCTGCCTGCCGCGCGCTCGCCCGAGTCGCGTTCGTCGGCCGTGCGTCCACCCGGGCCGCGGCTGCCTGCCGCGGGTTCGCCAGGTTCGCGCCTGCCTGGCGCGGATCGGGCGGGTTCGCGCCTGCCTGGCGCGGATCGGGCGGGTTCGCGCCTGCCTGGCGCGGGTTCGCCGGGGTCACGGCTGCCTGCCGCGCGCTTGCCCGAGTCGCGTTCGTCCGCCGTGCGTCCGTCCGGGTCCCATCCGCAAGCCGCGCGCCTGCGGGCTGTGCGGCGGCCTGGGGCGCGGCCGATGACGTTGGGGGTTGCCGCTGGGCGGGTGCGACGGGTCGGTGCGGGGTTGCTGGACGGGCTGCTCGACCTGGTGTTGCCGGCGACGTGTGCGGGGTGTGATGAGCCGGCGGCTCGGGTGCTGTGCGAGCGATGTCAGGCGGCGTTCGCGGGGGTGCGGCCGGAGCGTACGCGGCCCGACCCGGAGCCGGACGGGATGCCGCCGACGTTCGCGCTGGCGGCGTACGCGGGGGCGTTGGGGCGGGCGATCGTGCAGTACAAGGAGGAGAACCGGCACGAGTTGACCGGGGCGCTCGGGGGCATGCTCGCCCGGGTCGTCCCGCGGGCGCTGGCCGGGCATGCCGGGCCGGTGGTACTGGTCGCGGTGCCGGCGACGGCGGCCGCGGTGCGCAAGCGGCACGGCGACCACATGCTCCGGCTCGCCCGGGCGGCGGCGCGGGTGCTTCGGCGGCAGGCGGTCGCGGAGGTTGCGATCGCGCGGCCGTTGCGGGCGCTGCCCAAGGGCGGGGACTCGGCCGAGCTCTCGGCGGCGCAGCGGGCGGTGGCCGCGCGGCAGGCGTTCGTGGTGCATCGGGGGCGGGCGGCGGACCTGGGGGAGCGGGTACGGCGGGCCGGGGCCGCGGTCGTGCTGGTCGACGACATCGTCACCACCGGCGCCACGCTGGCGGCGGCGAGTGAGCGTTTGGCCTCGGCGGGCATCCCGGTGGACCGGGCCGTCGTGCTGGCCGCCACCCAGCGCCACGAAGGACCGGGGTCGCGCCCTCGCAGCACCCGAGCGGCCTCGCGGCGCGGCGGTGCCCGGAGCTGACGGGTGCGACGGTGCCTGGCTCGGGCCGCGGTGGTGCCTGGCGCTGACGGGCGTGACGGTGCCCGGCCCGGAGCCGCAGTGGTGCCTGTGCTGGGGTGCGGCGGTGCCCGACTCCGGGGCGCGGCAGTGCCTGGCGCTGACGGGGGCGACGGTGCCCGGCCAGGAGCCGCGGTGGTGCCTGCGCTGGGGGCGCGACGGCGGCCCGACCCTGGGGCGGTGGGGCCAGGCGCTGGGAGGCGAGACGGGCCCCCGGAAGCCCGTGACGATGCCCAGCCTTGAGCCGTGGCGATGGGCGGCTCTGAGAGGGCACGACGCCCCCGATCGCCCGAGGGTGGTGGGGCTTTCCTGGCCCCTGCCCTGAGCGGCCGGGATGACCCCCTGGGGGGCCTCGACGGTGGCCGGCGCTGAGGGCGTGACGGTGCCGGCCGTGAGGAAGGTCGGCGGCCCGGGGCGTTTGAGCCGAGGGTGGGTGGGCACCGTACAAACTTCCAGACGATCTCAAACGTGGTATCCCCCCAACGGGGGAGGACGTTACGGACCGTCAGGGGTACAACACGAGATATACCCCGATTTGTACGGATAGTTACGTCAAACGTAGCGTTGGGTAGTCCCTCGGGAGGGTTTCGCGCATGGGAACTGAAGTTCTTCTGAACCAGGGGTGACTAGCGGCTGTCCTCGGTTTAACGTCGAGGGACGACCACTACTCGCCCCCGGTGCCCGTGGTACGGACCCGAGGCGAGACGGCCGCGAAGGGAGGACCTGACACCCATCGTTTCGGTCGTGTGTCGCGTGGGCTCAGCCACTGGGGAGGCGCGTTCCGGCCGAGTCTCGAATACCGAAACCCGAACCCGTTTCCTTGGAAGAACCCGTGGGGGAGGTCAGGAGTGGACATCGTCGTCAAGGGCCGCAACGTCGAGGTGCCCGACCATTACCGGCAGCATGTCGCCGACAAGCTGCAGAAGGTCGAGCGATACGACCACAAGCTCATCCGCGTCGACGTCGAGCTGTTTCACGAGCGCAATCCGCGCCAATCCGATCACTGTCAGCGAGTCGAGATCACGTGTTACTCGCGGGGTCCGGTGATCCGTGCGGAGGCCTGCGCCGCCGACTTCTACAGCGCCTTGGACGTTGCGATCGGCAAGCTGGACAGCCGGCTCAGCCGGGCTGCCGATCGCAGACGGGTCCACCGGGGCCGGCACGCGCCGGTCTCAGTGGCCGCGGCTACCGCGTCACTCGCGTTCACGCCGCCCGAGGACCTTGGCGCCTCGGCGCTCGCCACGGCGCCAAGAAGCGCGACCGTCGGTGAGGGATTCGACCTCATCGAGGAAGCCGATAACCAGCCCTGGCACATCGTGCGCGAGAAGGAGCACCCCGGCGAGCCGATGACGGTGGACGACGCCCTGTTCCACATGGAACTGCTCGGCCACGATTTTTATCTGTTCAACGACAAGGAGTCCGGGCGCCCGAGCGTGGTCTACCGGCGCCGGGCCTACGACTACGGCGTGATGAGCCTGGGCGCGTAAAACAGGAAAGCACGTAAAGCATGTGCAGCAAGAGCGTGGGTGGGCCCGGTGCCAGGGCCCACCCACAGCACATCAACCGGGCCGGAACAGCGCAGCGAACAACGACAACGCGACGAATCAGGACGCGAGGTACAGCTCGCGGGCCAGCACCGCCGTGTCCGCGTAGTCGGCGAAGAGGCCGTCGAGGCCCGCCGCGAGGAAGACCCCGACCTCCCGCAGGACGTTGCCCCACGCGTTGGGGTCGGCGCCGACGCGCAGGTCGAGCGGCAGGAACTGGTTCTCGTTGCGGAACGTCCAGGCGTGCACCTTCAGCCCGCGGGCGTGCGCGTCGGCGATGAGCGCCGTCGGCTGCAGCAGGTTGCCGGCCGCGTCGCGGGCGACGACGAGGTTCTTGGTGGCGCCGACGCCGTCCGTGAACGCCTTGAGGTAGTCCAGGCCGGCCGGGGTGGCGAGGTCGGCCCAGGTGCGCGGGTCGCCGCTGGTCTTGAAGTCGAAGGGCTGGCCGACCTGGTCCAGCAGCACGACGGACGGGGTGTCGACCAGGCCGCGCAGCTTCTTGATGCTGCTCGGCTCGAACGACTGCAGGAACACCGGCGCGGTGCGCCCGGCCAGGCCGTTGCGCTTGAGCACCCGGGCGACCAGCGGCTCGAGCTCCAGGCCGATGCCGCGGAAGTAGGTGGGGTGCTTGGTCTCCGGGTACACCCCGATGGTGCGACCGACCTTGCGGCCCAGCTCCCGGGCCAGGTCGATGACCTCCTGGAACGTCGGGACCTGGAACAGCCCGTTGTAGATCGTGTTGTGCGGGCGCACCGCGGGGAGGCGCTCGACCGCGCGGAGCGTCTTGAGCTCGGCCAGCGTGAAGTCCTCGGTGAACCAGCCGGTGATGGAGAAGCCGTCGATGGTCTTGGTGGTCTTGCGCGAGGCGAACTGCGGTTTGGTCGAGACGTCGGTGGTGGCGCCGATCTCGTTCTCGTGGCGCGCGACGAGCTGGCCGTCCTTGGTCGGCACCAGATCGGGCTCGATGAAGTCGGCGCCGAGCTCGACCGCCAGGGTGTAGGAGGCCAGCGTGTGCTCGGGCCGGTGGCCGCTTGCCCCGCGGTGGCCGATGACCAGCGGGTGGGCCCGGCGGTGGCCGTTGCGGTCGGAGTCGTGTGCGGCGGCGGCCGCGGGGCTGACGAGGGCGGCGGGCAGAACGGCGGTGCCAGCGGCCACGCCCATACCGGAGATCACTGCACGACGGCGCATGGGCCATACGCTCGTTGGCCCAGTGCAACGTCACGTGACGCTCAGGTGGCCGACGGGCGCACCTTGGCGAACGCGATGTTGTCGATCCGCGAGCCGTCGGGACCGGGCAGCCGGCGCAGCTGGAGCGCCTCGCGGGCGTAGCCGGCCGCCTCCAGCACGCGCTGCGAGGCGACGTTGTCCACCGCGGTGCCGGCGATCATCCGGGCCATGCCGATCTCGAAGCCCCAGTCGGTGACCAGCTGGGCCGCGCGGGCCGCGTACCCGTGGCCGCGGGCCGTCGGGGCCAGGCTGTACCCGATCATGGCCTCGTGCAGCGCCGGCTCGGCGTAGTACACCGCGATCTCGCCGAGATAGGCGCCGTCCGGGACCCGCCGGATGGTCATCTCGGCCCGCTGGCCGGCCAGCCATTTGGACTGCGACTCGGCGCATTGGCGCGCGACGCCGGCGGGGCTCGGCGGCGTCGCCACGACGGATCGGCCGCTCACCTCCGGCAGGATCCGCAATTGGTACGTCACGTCGGCATCCTCGGCCCGCACCGGCCGGAGGGCCACGACGCCGTCGGTGAGCTCGCCGCCGGGAAGATCCGGCAGCGCCCGGGGGCTCGGCCCGGGCGGATCGCCGGCGAGCCGCGCCCAGACCACCAGGTCGTCGCGGGTGCCGTCGCGCAGCCGCGCCGCCCCGCGAGCGATGCCCTCGCGGGCGAACCCCGCCGCGATCGCCACCCGCTGGCTGGCCGTGTTGGTGGGCGCTGTGCGGAGGTACAGCCGCTGGAACTCGGTCTCGAACAGCTCGGCGCTGAGCAGCTCCAGCGCCGTGGTGGCCGTCCGCCGCCCGCGCGCGGCGGGGCGCACCCAGTAGCCGACCTCGGCGTTGCCGTCGCGGCCCGGCGTCCAGCCGACGACGCCGAGCAACTCGTCCGTGCCGCCGTCGGCGATCGCCCGGTCGTTGCCGTTGAGGACGATGAACTCGAGCGCGTCGGTGCGGGTGTACGGCTGCGGCAGGAACGTGAGGTACCGCTGGGTCAGGAAGTCGCTGCAGCCGTCCACGACGGCGTCGGCGTCGCCCTCGCGCAGCGGGCGGAGAACCACGCTCACGCCGTCACCTCCGCTGCGCTCCGGCGCCGGCCTGAGCCAACCCTGTGCCGATTGTTCGCGGCCCCTCCGCAACGCTGCGGACCGCTCATGTCAGGTCCTCCGGCAGCAGGGTCGCCGCCCAGCCGTCCAGCCGCCGGCCGCGCTGCAGGCAGCTCTCGCGCTGCACGCCCTCCACCACGAACCCCACCTTCTCCGCCACCCGGCGGGACGCGTCGTTGCCGACGTGGGCGCGCCACACGATACGGCCCAGCGCCAGGCGCTCGAAGCCGAACGCGCACACCGCGCGCACCGCCTCGGTGGTGTAGCCCTTGCCGCGGGCCCAGGGGGCGGCGGAGTACCCGACCTCGCCGGTGACCGGGTCGAGCGGGTTGATCCGCACGTCGGCCGTGCCGGCGAAGCGGTCGTCGCCGTCGGCGAACGCGAAGCCGGCGCCCGTGCCGCGCCGCCACATGGCTGGGTAGCCGACCCGGATGAAGTCCAGGCCCTGGACCGGCCGGTAGTCCAGCGGGATCGAGGTCCACTGCACCGTCTCGGGGTCGCGGAAGGTGGCCACCACGTCGTCGAGGTCGCTCTCGCGCAGCGCCCGCAGCGTGCACGGGCCGGCCGGCAGGCGGGCCGGCGGGTGGCTGAACGCGTAGGCCCGCCGCGCGCCTGGGCCGCCGGGGGCGACCCAGGCCGGTGGGGTGTCGCAGACCTCGCCGGGGAGCAGCACGCCGTACCAGCAGTCGACGAAGCCGCCGTCCCGGCCGGGCAGCCCGGCCCGCAGCACGCCGTCGAACGTGAATCCGATGCGCTCGGCGCTCAGCTTCGAGGCGTGGTTGCCGACCGCGGCCCGCCAGACGAGCCGGCGCAGCCCGAGCACCTCGAACGCCCAGTGCGCGACCGCCCGGCCGGCCCGCTCGGCGACCCGCCGGCCCCGCGCCCGCGGCGCCACCCAGGTGCCCAGCTCCGCGCTGCGGTTGGGCAGGTCGAGGACGACCAGCCCGGCCGAGGCGAGCAGTTCACCCGAGCGGGCGTCGAAGACCCCCAGCGGGGCCGCAGTCTCGGCCGCCCACGCCGCCCGGGTCATCGGCCCGGTGTAGTCCTCGGCGTGTTCGCGCAGGTAGGGGGCGGGTACCATGCTCCAGCGCTGGATGAGCGGGTCCTGGCACGCGCGGAACACGTCCTCGGCGTCGTCGGGCTGCCACGCACGCAGGACGAGCCCGTCGCCGGTGGCGAGTTCGATCGGCTCCATGAACGCCGATCCTGCCGCATGGGTCCCCGTCTGGAGACGGATATTTCTGCGGTACGTCGGGAGAATTGCCCGGATTTGGTACCCAATGTCCGTAGAGTAGGCGGGCGGGGGCGACGGTTTGCTCGAAACGCCGCCTACGATGGGTCGCAGACGTTTGAGGGAGCGCTGACCCGTGTCGATTTTCGAGAAGATCCTCCGCGCCGGCGAGGGCCGCATGGTGCGCAAGTTGAAGGCCGTCGCCGACGCCGTCAACTCGCTGGAGGACGAGTATGCCGACCTGACCGACGAAGAGCTCGCCGGCATGACCGAACAGTTCAAGGAGCGGCTCGCCGACGGTCAGACGCTGGACGACATCCTGCCCGAGGCCTTCGCGGTCGCCCGCGAGGCGGCTTCGCGGGTGCTCGGCCAGCGGCACTACGACGTGCAGATCATGGGCGGCGCGGCCCTGCACTACGGCAACATCGCCGAGATGAAGACCGGTGAGGGCAAGACCCTCACCTGCGTGCTCCCGGCGTACCTCAACGCGCTGGCCGGCAATGGCGTGCACGTCATCACCACCAACGACTACCTCGCGCGCCGCGACGCCGAGTGGATGGGCCGGGTCCACCGCTTCCTGGGCCTGACCGTCGGCGTGGTCGGCCCCAACGAGCCCTCCGCCGCGCACCGGGCCGCCTACCAGTGCGACATCACCTACGGCACCAACAACGAGTTCGGCTTCGACTACCTGCGCGACAACATGGCCTGGTCGAAGGACGAGCTCGTGCAGCGCGGCCACAACTTCGCGATCGTCGACGAGGTCGACTCGATCCTGATCGACGAGGCCCGCACCCCGCTGATCATCGCCGGCCCGGCCGAGCAGTCCGCCCGGTGGTATCAGGAGTTCGCCCGCGTGGTGAACCGCCTGAAGCGGGGCAAGGAGGGCGAGGCCGACTACGACGTCGACGAGTCCAAGCGCACGATCTCCGTCACCGAGCGCGGCGTGGCCAAGGTCGAGGACCAGCTGGGCATCGACAACCTGTACGAGTCGGTGAACACGCCCCTGGTGGGGTACCTCAACAACGCGATCAAGGCCAAGGAGCTCTACAAGCTCGACAAGGACTACGTCGTCAACGACGGCGAGGTCCTCATCGTCGACGAGTTCACCGGCCGCATCCTGCACGGCCGGCGCTACAACGAGGGCATGCACCAGGCCATCGAGGCCAAAGAGGGCGTCGAGATCAAGCAGGAGAACCAGACCCTCGCCTCGATCACGCTGCAGAACTTCTTCCGCCTCTACGCCAAGCTCTCCGGCATGACCGGCACGGCGCAGACCGAGGCGGCGGAGTTCAACAAGGTGTACAACGTGGGCGTGGTCTCCATCCCGACGCACCGCTCCATGATCCGCGTCGACCACCCCGACGTCATCTACAAGACCGAGAAGGCGAAGTACAACGCCGTCGTCGACGACATCGTCGAGCGCCACGCCCTCGGCCAGCCGATCCTCGTCGGCACCGTCTCGGTCGAGAAGTCGGAGCTGCTGTCGCAGCTGCTGCGCCGCCGCGGCGTCGCGCACGCCGTGCTCAACGCGAAGTTCCACGCCAAGGAGGCGGAGATCGTCGCGCAGGCCGGCCGCAAGGGCGCGGTGACGGTCGCCACCAACATGGCCGGCCGCGGCACCGACATCCTGCTCGGCGGCAACGCCGAGTTCCTGGCCAGCGCCGAGCTGCGCCAGCGCGGGATCACCGAGGAGGAGGACCCGGAGGGCTACGAGAAGGCCCTCGCGGACCTCCTGCCCAAGTTCGAGAAGCTGGCCGACGACGAGTCCGAGGAGGTCACCGAGGCCGGCGGCCTCTACGTCCTCGGCACCGAGCGGCACGAGTCGCGCCGCATCGACAACCAGCTGCGCGGCCGCTCCGGCCGGCAGGGCGACCCGGGCGAGTCCCGCTTCTACCTGTCGCTGCAGGACGAGCTCATGCGCCGCTTCCGGGCCAGCGCGGTCGAGGCCGTGATGGACCGCTTCAACATCCCCGAGGACGTGCCGATCGAGTCGAAGATGGTCACGCGCCAGATCAAGAGCGCGCAGACCCAGATCGAGGCGCAGAACGCGGAGATCCGCAAGAACGTCCTCAAGTACGACGAGGTGCTCAACAAGCAGCGCAAGGTCATCTACGCCGAGCGCAAGCGCGTGCTGGACGGCGAGGACCTCAGCGACCAGGTCCGCAACATGATCGACGACGTGGTGGGGGCCTACGTGGTCGGCGCCACCTCGCTCGGCGAGACCTCCGAGGACTGGGACCTCGAGCAGCTGTGGACCAACCTCAAGCAGCTCTACCCGGTCGGCGTCACGATCGAGGACCTCGAGGAGGAGGCCGGCGGCCAGCTGGACCCGGAGTTCCTGCGGACGCAGCTCATCGAGGACGCCCACGCCGCCTACGACCGCCGCGAGGAGGAGCTCGGCTCCGAGCCCGTCCGCGAGCTGGAGCGCCAGGTGCTGCTCAACGTCATCGACCGCAAGTGGCGCGAGCACCTGTACGAGATGGACTACCTGCAGGAGGGCATCACCCTGCGGGCCTACGCGCAGCGCGACCCGGTCGTGGAGTACCAGCGCGAGGGCTTCGACATGTTCCAGCAGATGCAGGAGGGCATCAAGGAGGAGGCGGTCGGCTTCCTGTTCAACCTTGAGGTCCAGGTCGAAGAGGTCCAGGTCGAGGAGCCGGTGGCCGCGCTGGCGGACGACGAGATCGACGGCGACGTCCCCTCGGTGCCGCTGCCCGAGCCGCAGGTCGAGATCCGCGCGAAGGGTCTGGGTGCCAACCGGGCGCCGCGGGCGCTGCAGTACTCGGCCCCGACCATCGACGGCGCGGCCGGCGAGTCCGGCGTGGTGATCGAGCAGGAGCAGGCTCCCGCCCTCGGGCTGGGCGCCAACGGCTCGGCCGCCGGTCAGCGGCCTTCCCCGAGCGGGCGGCGGTCGGGCCCGCCGGCGCCGAACTCGGGAGCCCGCAAGCCCTCGCCGGGCCAGGCCGTGGGCGGCAACGGGCCGTCGCGCAACGCGCCCTGCCCCTGCGGTTCGGGCAAGAAGTACAAGCGCTGCCACGGCGCCCCCGACGCCTGAGCCCTGACCGTTTTTTCGCTGGCCCGGGTCCGTTGGACCCGGGCCAGCGGCGTCTGCGGCGGCACGCGGGCGGCGGCGACGTGATCCCGTCGTTCGGCGGCTGGAGCGGCAACAAGCGTTGCGCCCCGTTCTCGTTTTCGCTGGCCGGGGCCGGATCTGGGCCGGGCCCGGCACCAGGCGTCCGTGCCGTGCGGCCTGCCCTGGGCTAGCGGCGTTTGCGGCGGAAGCGTTTGGCGCTCAGACGACCTGGACCAGCGTGCACACCCAGCCGAACGCGCCGAAGCCCGGGCGGTCGGAGCGCTCGAAGCGGATCGCCATCGCCCAGGCCGTCTCGCCCTGCTCCAGCACGACGACGGCCTCGGCCACGCCGGCGAGCGGCTCGGACAGCAGCATGCGCCGGGCCCGCACCAGGCGCCCGTGCCGTGCGGCCTGCCCCGGCGACATCCGGATGCGCACGGTACGCCGCATGATCTGGTCGCTCACGTCCGTGAACCGCTGCGGGTGCGTCATCGGCCGCAGCTGGCTCGGGGGCCGGTAGCCGTTGAGGATCTCCACGCACAGGCTCGCGAACCGCTGGGCCGCCATGTGCGCGGTCGAGCGGGCCAGCGGCAGCGGCGCGGGCCGCGGTGGACGGCGGGGCGGCGGCACGGCCAGCGCGGGCGGCGGCCCGCCCTTCGGCCACTCGAAGGGAAGCGGGTCGTCGGGGGTGGACGAGGGCCAGGGCGGATCGAGGGCGGGCGGCACGCGGAGGACCACCGCATCGGTCACCGTCGTCAACGTTGGCCCCCGAATCCTTATGTTTGCCTTCGTTTGCCTCGCATATCGGTTGTACCAGCGGCATATTGCGGCCAGAAGCCTCGCGCCCGGTTCGCTCCGATACGTCGTTTGTGCGGGGCACCCAGCCGGAAAACCGCCCTTACGGACATTCCCCCCGTCCCCGGTTTCAAGGGGTCGTTGCAACACCTGACTTGATCAGGGGTTGCCGTGTTCGAGATCCGGGTTGATCGTCGCCCGCAGGGGTGTAAACC